>JAFAHG010000175.1 GCA_019237315.1 Actinomycetota bacterium | reverse complement strand
CCGAGATCCGCATCCTCGCGCCGATCCCAGGCAAGCAGGCTGTCGGCGTCGAGGTCCCGAACCTCAGCCCGAACCTCGTCACGCTGGGCGACATCTTCGACGACCTTCCGCAGTCGGCGAGCCCGGTGTCGGTGTGGCTCGGCAAGGACATCTCCGGCGCCGCCGTGTGGACCGACCTCGCGCGCATGCCGCACATCCTGATCGCCGGCACGACCGGATCCGGCAAGTCGGGCTGCATCAACACGATCCTCACGTCGATCCTCCTGCGCTCGACGCCCGACCAGGTGCGGATGATCCTCATCGACCCGAAGCGCATCGAGCTCAACTTCTACGAATCGATTCCGCATCTCCTGACACCGGTCGTCTCGAGCCCGAAGGAGGCGAGCGCCGTCCTCGTGAACGTCGTCACGGAGATGGAGCGCCGCTACGAGCACCTCTCGCGCCTGCGCGCGCGCAACCTCCCTGAGGCGAACCGCAGCCTGCGCAAGCGTGGAGAAGAGGAGCTTCCGTACCTTCTCGTCGTGATCGACGAGCTCGCCGACCTGATGATGGTGAGCCCGCAGGAAGTGGAGGACGCGATCATCCGGCTCGCGCAGAAGTCGCGCGCGGTCGGCATCCACCTCGTGCTCGCGACGCAGCGCCCGTCCGTGGACGTGATCACCGGGATGATCAAGGCGAACGTCCCGTCGCGCATCGCGTTCGCGGTCTCGAGCCAGACCGACTCGCGCGTCATCCTCGACGCGAACGGCGCGGAGAGCCTGCTCGGCCAGGGCGACATGCTGTTCAAGCCGCTCGGCACCTCGCGGCTGCAGCGTGTCCAGGGCGCGTTCGTCACCGAGGACGAGGTCGCGCTCGTGGTCGAGGCCGTCAAGAACCAGCGCGAGCAGGAGGTGGACGAGACCTTCCTCGTGGCACCCGAGCCGTTCGCGGACGACGTCGAATCGGACGAGGGCGAGTTCGACCCGGACGAGGATCCCCTCCTCGACCGGGCGATCGAGATCGTGGTCACGGCGCAGACGGCGTCGGTCAGCCTCCTCCAGCGTCGGTTAAGAGTTGGTTACACCCGCGCGGGCCGCCTGATCGACATGCTGGAGCGGCGCGGGATCATCTCGCCGTACGAGGGCTCCAAGCCGCGCCGCGTCCTCCTCTCCGAGCACGACCTCGTCCGGGCCGCCGAGCGCTAGCAACCGCTGCCGGGGCGGGTTAGCATCGACGGAACGGAAGTTCCGTCAATCAGGAGGAGAAGTTGAGGAAACCACTACTTGCGGCGGCCGCGCTCGCCCTGGTGGCCGTGGTGACGGCCGGGAGCGTCGCCACCGCGGCGCCCAAGGCGACATTCACCGCGGCTCTCGTCAGCGACATCGGCAAGTTCAACGACAAGGGCTTCAACCAGAGCCAGCTCGCCGGCCTGAACGAGGCGAAGGCGAAGCTCGGCGTCAAGACCATCTCGATCCAGTCGAACTCGAGCTCGGACTACCTGCCGAACCTGACGTCGATGGTCCGCCAGGGCGCGAACATCGTCTCCGCGGCGGGCTACCTGCTCGCGCCGACGCTTTCGCAGGTCGCGGCCCAGTTCCCGAAGGTCGACTTCACGATCACCGACGACTCGGTGCACGGCTTCGATTTCCAGAAGGCGAAGGAGATCAAGAACATCGAGGGTCTCGTCTACGCGTCGAACCAGGCCGGCTGCCTCGTCGGCTACCTGGCCGGTGAGATGACGAAGGCGAAGGGCGGCAAGCAGGTCATCGGCGCCGTGGGCGGCATCGAGATCCCGGCCGTCGACGACTACATCGTCGGTTACAACTACTGCGCGAAGCTCGCGGACCCCGGCATCAAGGTGCTCGTCGGGTACTCGCAGGACTTCGTCGCGCAGGACAAGTGCAAGACCGTCGCGCAGAACCAGATCGGCCAGGGCTCGCAGGTCGAGTTCCAGGTCGCGGGTGGCTGCGGCCTCGGCGCGCTCAACGCCGCGGCTGACGCAGGCATCTGGGGCATCGGCGTCGACGTCGACCAGTACGCAGTCGCGAAGAACGTCCTGACGAGCGCGCTCAAGCGCGTCGACACGGGCATCTTCGACGCGATCAAGCAGGCGTCGGGCGGCCATTTCAAGGGCGGCTCCGACCTGCTCTTCGACCTGGCGAACGGCGGCATCGGCGTGGGCAAGATCAGCCCGAAGGTGCCGGCAGCCGACGTCGCGGCGATGAACGCTCTCAAGGCGAAGCTCATCGCGGGCACGGTCAAGGTGCCGGTCGCGAAGGGCTCCGACCTGCTTGGCCTGCTCCCGGGCGCCACGGTCGGCCCGACCCACTAGTCGAGCTGGGGGAGGGGGTGGACGCTGAGTCCACCCCCTTCTCGCTTCCGTCCTAGAATCGGCGCGTGGTGGACGAGACCGTCCTCGAGCTGCGGGGCATTACGAAGGTCTACCCGGGGATCGTCGCCGACGACCACGTCGACTTCGACCTGAAGCGCGGCGAGGTGCACGCGCTCCTCGGGGAGAACGGCGCCGGCAAGTCGACGCTGATGAACATCCTCTACGGGCTGACGAAGCCCGACGAGGGAGAGATCGTCATCGCCGGGAAGCAGAAGTCCTTCACCTCGGCGAAGGACGCGATCGCGGCCGGCATCGGCATGGTGCACCAGCACTTCATGCTCATCCCGGTGATGACGGTCGCCGAGAACATCGTGCTCGGCGTCGAGCCGACGCGCGAAGGAGTGTTCCTCGACGAGAAGGGCGCCGAGGAGCGCGTCCGTGAGCTCTCGCACCAGTTCGGGCTCGCCGTCGACCCGACGGCGCTCGTCGCGAACACCACCGTCGGCCAGCAGCAGCGCGTCGAGATCCTGAAGGCGCTCTACCGCGGTGCGGAGATCCTGATCCTCGACGAGCCGACGGCCGTGCTGACGCCGCAGGAGGCGGGGGAGCTCTTCGAGATCGTGCGCAGCCTGACCGCCGACGGCAAGTCGGTCATCTTCATCAGCCACAAGCTGAACGAGGTGCTCGAGATCGCAGACCGCATCACGGTTCTCCGCCGCGGCAAGAAGATCGACACGGTGCCGCGCGAAGGGGCGACCGAGGAAGGTCTCGCGCGGATGATGGTCGGCCGCGACGTGCTCCTGCGCGTCGACAAGGCCGCCGCGAGGCCGGGCGAGATCGCGCTCGACGTCCGCGAGGTCCGGGTGGTCGACGAGCGTGGCCTCGAGAAGGTTCGCGGCGTCTCGTTCACCGTCCGGAACGGCGAGATCGTGGCGATAGCCGGCGTCGACGGCAACGGCCAGACGGAGCTGATCGAGGCGATCACCGGCCTCCGCCCGTTCACCGGCACGGTCGCCGTCGGCGGCCGGCCGGTCGAGGGGAACGCGACACCGCGGCGGATGCTCGACGCGGGGATCGGGCACATCCCGGAAGACCGCCACCGCCGCGGCCTCGTGCTCGAGTTCAACCTCGCCGAGAACCTTGCGCTCCACGACTATGACCGCGAGCCCGACTCGAAGCACGGCTGGCTCTACCCGAAGCGCCTCATCGCGCGCGCCGGCCGGTTGATCCGCGAGTTCGACATCCGCGGCGGTGGACCGCTGACGCTCGCGCGCGCGCTCTCGGGCGGGAACCAGCAGAAGGTCGTCGTGGCGCGCGAGGTCGAGCGCGACCCGACGGTGCTGATCGCGGCGCAGCCGACGCGCGGCCTCGACGTGGGCGCGATCGAATACGTGCACCGGCGGCTCGTCGCGGAACGCGACGCGGGTCACGCGATCCTGCTCGTCTCGCTCGAGCTCGAGGAGGTTCTGTCGCTCGCAGACCGGATCCTCGTCATGTACGAGGGGCAGATCGTCGGAGAGCACGGTGCAGGTGCGGGCGAGGAGGAGATCGGTCTCGAGATGCTCGGCGGGCGGAAGGCCGCAGCGGCGTGAGCCAGGCAGCACCGACCGCGAACGTGCCGCCCGAGCAGGAGCCGTCGACCAACTTCACGGTCAAGCTCGGGATCGCGCAGCGTGCGGGCGGCGCGGTCGTGCCGGTCATGACCGGCGTGCTCGCGTTCCTCGCGGGCGGCATCGTCGTCGCCGCGACCGGTCACAACCCGTGGACCGCCTACAAGGGCATCTGGCAGGGAGCCGGTTTCAACTGGCTGTTCCACATTCCCTGGAACACGAACACGATCAACCTCTCCGCGTTCAACCTCAGCCAGACGCTCCTGCTGACGACGACGCTGATCCTGTGCGGACTCGCCGTCGCGTTCCCGTTCCGCTGCGGGCTCTTCAACATCGGCGGACAGGGGCAGTACCTCGTCGGGCTCGTCGTCGCGAACTGGGTCGGCGTCTCGTTCGCGAGCTGGCCGACGCTGCCGCACGTGCTCCTCGGGATCTTCGCCGCGGCGGCCGCGGGCGCGGTGTGGGCGGGCATCGCCGGGTTCCTCAAGGCGACGACCGGAGCGCACGAGGTGATCTCGACGATCATGCTCAACTGGATCGCGATCTGGGGTGCGCAGTACCTCTTCGGCCAGGGCGGCCCGCTGCAGAACACCTACAACCCCGCCGCCCCCGAGTCGGGGACGGTGGTGCAGAGCGCGAAGATCCCGGTCTTCTGGGGGAGCTCGGCGCTGCAGGGAACCGACGTCGGGTTCTTCGTCGCACTCGCGATGCTCGTCGTGTTCTGGCTGATCCTCAACCGCACGACGCTCGGCTACGAGGTTCGCGCAACGGGCTTCAACCCGGACGCCGCCGCGTACGGCGGCATCAACGTGCGGAACAAGTACATCCAGGCGATGGCGATCTCCGGCGCGTTCGCGGGCCTCGCCGGCGCGCTCGACATGCTCGGGTACCTGTTCCAGTTCGGGGTTCTCGACGTGCAGGCCTCGCAGATCGGCTTCCTCGGGATCGCCGTCGCGCTCCTCGGGCGCAACACAGCCGTCGGGACAGGCATCGCGGCGTTCCTGTTCGGCGGCCTCCTCTACGGGACGACCCGCGGACTCAACCCGAACGTGTTCGATCCCGGCCTCGCCGGCAACCTCACGTCGATGATCCAGGGGCTGATCGTTCTGTTCGTCGGCGCGGACATCCTGATCCTCTACGTCTGGAACTCGCGCCGGAAGCTGAAACGGCGGGTCGCACCCGCATGACGAACCACGTGCAGCCGTTGACGACGCGCGGCTGGGTTCCGTCGCCGCGCGCGATCGCGATCGCAGGCGGGGTGCTCGGCGTCGCCGCATTCTGGAGCACGATCCCGCCGTTCACCGCGCGCTCGCCGGTCGTCCCGATCGTGATCGGTGTGCTCGCGGTTGCGGCGGGCATCTGGGCGACCACGCGCGGCGCGCGGCGGATCGGGATCGGCGCAATCGCCGCCGGCGTGATCGGCATCGGGCTCGGCGTGGTCGCGACGCGTTCGAGCTCGAGCAACCTGAACACGGTCTTCACGGCGGACCTGATCGCGCAGATCCTCGCGTTCGCGACGCCCCTCACCTTCGGTGCGCTCGGCGGAATGGTCTCGGAGCGGAGCGGCGTCGTGAACGTCGGGCTCGAGGGAATGATGTTGATGGGCGCGTTCTGGGGCGTCTACGTCGCGGACAAGTCGGGCTCGTGGGCCGTCGGCATCCTGGGCGCGATGGTCGCGGGCGGTCTCTTCGCACTCATCCACGCGGTGTGGTCGATCCACTTCCGCGCCGACCAGATCATCAGCGGCATGGCGATCAACTTCCTCGCGCTCGGCGTGACCGGCTACTTCTTCGAGCAGCTGTACGGGCAGCAGAACATCCCGTCGGGTGTGTCGACGGTGCCGAACGTGCGCCTGCCGGTCATCTCGCGCTGGCACTTCCTGGGCCCGGCGATCGGCAATCTCAACCTGCTGATCTGGGTCGGCATCCTCCTCGTTCCGCTCTCGTACGTCATCCTGTTCAAGACGCCGATCGGACTGCGCGTGCGCGCGTGCGGCGAGCATCCACGCGCCGCCGACACCGTCGGCATCGACGTGTACAAGGTGCGGTACGCGGCCGTGACGACGTCCGGGATGCTCGCGGCGCTCGGCGGTGCGTTCCTCTCGATCGGCTACCTCGGCGGGAGCTTCACCGAGAACATGACGGAAGGCCGCGGCTTCATCGCGCTCGCGGCGATGATCTTCGGCAACTGGCGTCCGTTCGGTGCGTGGGGCGCGGCGCTTCTGTTCGGGTTCTCGACGGCGCTCGCATACCGTCTGCCCGTGTACTCGGGCTCTGCCGCGACACTCTTCCAGACGCTTCCGTACGTCCTCACGCTGATCGCGGTCGCCGGCGTGATCGGCCGCTCCGTCCCGCCGGCCGCCGACGGCCGCCCGTATGTCAAGCAGTAGCGGCGCCCGCGCGGGCCTCGGCCTCGCGGCGCTCGCGGTCCTCACGATCCCCGTCGCAGTCGCGGCGTCGTGGGCGGGGAACGGCCTCACGCTGCTCCGTGCGCTGGAGTTCGGCGTCCCCGTCGCATTCGTCCTCGGGCTGGCGGCATTCGCGGTCGTGCGCAGGGCCCGCTACCGCCTGGAACTGAGCGTGACCCGGCCAGGCGCGGGCCTCGTCCGGTCGGCGCGGCTCCTCGCCTGGGCGGGGCTCTACCTCGCGACGGCGGGCGCGATCGCGCTCGGGTTCTACGGATTGCTCGTTCTTCGCGGGTAACCTGGACCCGTGTTCGAGATCGGCAACAGCCTGCGCGAGGCGCGGACGCGGCGGCGGATCGAGTTCGCGCAGGCCGAGCAGGCGACGAAGGTCCGCGGCAAGTACCTCCGCGCGCTCGAAGACGAGCAGTTCGAGCTGTTGCCGTCGCCGACGTACGTCAAGGGCTTCCTGCGCACATACGCAGACTATCTCGGGCTCGACGGGCAGCTGTACGTCGACGAGTACAACTCGCGCTTCGTCATCGGGGACGCTCACGAGCGCAGCCGCAGTGTGGGACGCGATCGCCGGAGTCGCCGCCTGGAGACGGCGATCGTCGGCGCTGCGGTCGCGGCGATCGGCCTCGTCACCGTCGTCGTGATCAGCGCGTGGACCTCGTCCGGCTCGCACGTCGTGACGCGGCAGACGCCGCGCCTCGTGAAGCAGAAGGCGGCGCCGGTCGCACCGCCGGCGCTCTCGGTCGCGGCGGTACGGGGCTCGTCGTTCCTCGCGGTGCACCGCGGCAGCGCGTCCGGCCCGGTGCTCTTCGAAGGCACGGTCGCACGCGGCCAGACCGAGCCGTTCGCGGGCACGCACTTCTGGGTGAACGTGAGCTCGCCCGAGAATCTCGTCATCCGCGTGCGTGGGAAGAAGATCTCGCTCGTCGGCTACCGGCCGCGCGTCGTCACGGTGACGCCGACCTCGTGGCATCTCGGCTGAGCCCGCGCGCGGCCGTCGTCGTCACGGGGTCGGAGCTCGTCCGGGGCGACCGGCGCGATCTCAACGGTCCGTTCCTCGTCCACGAGCTGCTCTCACTCGGCGTCGAGCCGGCGCGGATCACCATCGTCGGGGATGCACCCGACGAGCTCGAGGCTGCGCTTCGCGAGGGGCTTGCCTACGACGTGCTCGTCACGTCCGGCGGGCTCGGCCCGACACACGACGACCGAACCGTCGAGCTCCTCGCACGGGCAGCCGGTGTCGAGCTCGAGGTCGACGCCGCAGTCGAACGGGAGATCGAAGCCCGTTCGCGCGCGGTTGCCGAGCGACTGCGGCGTCCCTATGCGGACTTCGCCTCGGGCGTCACGAAACAGGCGACGCTCCCGCGCGGCGCCGTCGTCGCCGGTCTAGCCGGGACCGCGCCCGCATTCGCGCTCATCGTCGGCGAGTGCGTCGCAGTCGTGCTGCCGGGCCCACCCGGGGAGCTGCAGGCGCTCTGGCATCGCGCGCTCGACCTCGACGTCGTGCGCAGCGTCGTCGCACGCGCGCAGCCGCCGCAGCGACGCACGCTGCGCTTCTACGGCGTCTCCGAGTCCAGCGTCGCCGCGGCACTCGAGGCTGCGGGTGGGGACGGCGACGGGGTCGATGCGACGATCTGTGCACGCCACTTCGAGATCCACGTCGACCTCGTCGTCGCGCCGGGAGCCGAGCGTCGCGCAGACGCCCTCGAGGCGGCTCTTCTTCCGCCCGTCGAAGGGTTCCTGTACACGCGCGGCGAGGCACCGGTCGAGGCCGTCGTGCTCGACGCGTGTCGGGCACGAGGCTGGACGCTTGCGACGGCCGAGTCGTGTACGGGAGGCATGGTCGCCGAGCGGCTGACGTCCGTTCCGGGCTCGAGCGACGTCTACGTCGGATCGGTCGTCTCGTATGCAGACGCGGTCAAGGAGAGCGCCCTCGGCGTCCCCGCCGAGGTGTTGCGCGCACACGGCGCGGTCTCAGCGGCGACGGCTGCGGCGATGGCACGCGGCGTGCGGGAACGGATCGGGGCCGACATCGGTGTCGCGGTGACGGGCATCGCGGGGCAGGGCGGGGCGACCGCGGAGAAACCGGTGGGCCTCGTGTACCTCCACGCCTCGGGCCCCGCGGGCGAGCTGGCGGCCGACTTCTCGTACGGCGGCGACCGCGAGAGCATCCGCCGCCGCGCAACGGTCGCTGCGCTGCATCTCGTGCGCAGACTTGTCACAGAGTCGTGACAGACACGTTGCACGTGCCTCGCTAGCGTGGGCGGCGATGAACGGCTACGGCTCTTCTGCGCACTCCGGCTCCCCGCCGACGTCGCCGGATGCCTCGCCGAGTGGCAGGCCCGGCAGCTCCGCGGGGGACGCGTCGTACCCGCCCACGACCTGCACGTCACCCTCGCCTTTCTCGGACACCGTCCTGCCGGCGACCTCGCCGGCGTCGTGTCCGCGCTCCGCGAAGCCGCGCCCGAAACCGGAGCGGTGCGCCTTCGGGTCGCCGGGTACAGGGAGACGCGGAGCGTGGCGATGCTGACCCTCGACGACGGGGGAGGCGTCGCGACCGCGCTCGCGGGCCGCGTGCAGGAGCGGCTCGAAGCCGCGGGGCTGTACCGGCGCGAGGGCAGGCCGTGGCTCCCGCACGTCACCGTCCTGCGCTTCCGCGAGCGTCCCCGGCTTCGGCCACCCCTGCCGGAGCCCGGCGAGATCGTGCCGTCCGACGCCGCTGTTTACATGTCTCGACTCGGCCCCGGTGGGGCCCGGTACGAGGTCCTCGAAACCGTGTCGCTAGGAGGTCGATGAAGGTGGATCGCGAGCAAGCACTGGAAGCAGCCCTCGGGCAGATCGAGCGCAACTTCGGCAAGGGCGCCGTCATGCGCATGAGCGACCAGGCCCAGGTCTCGGTGGGTGCGATCTCGACCGGCTCGCTCTCCCTCGACCTCGCGCTCGGCATCGGCGGGCTCCCGCGCGGCCGCATCGTCGAGATCTTCGGCCCGGAGTCGTCGGGCAAGACGACGCTCGTCTACCACGTGATCGCGGAGGCGCAGCGGAAGGGCGGCATCTGCGCGTTCATCGATGCGGAGCATGCGATGGACCCCACGTACGCGAAGCGGATCGGCGTCAACATCGACGAGCTCCTCGTCTCGCAGCCCGACACGGGCGAGCAGGCGCTCGAGATCGCGGAGCTGCTCGTGCGCTCGGGCGCGCTCGCCGTCGTCGCAATCGACTCGGTCGCGGCGCTGACGCCGAAGGCGGAGATCGAGGGCGAGATGGGCGACTCGCACGTCGGCCTGCAGGCGCGCCTCATGTCGCAGGCGCTCCGCAAGCTCGCTGGCACGCTCAACCGCACCGACACGATCTGCATCTTCACGAACCAGCTGCGCGAGAAGATCGGCGTCATGTTCGGCAATCCCGAGACCACGCCGGGCGGCCGCGCGCTGAAGTTCTACGCATCGGTCCGGCTCGACATCCGCCGCATCGAAACGCTGAAGGACGGCGTCGAGGCGATCGGCAACCGCGTGCGCGTGAAGGTTGCGAAGAACAAGGTCGCACCGCCGTTCAAGCAGGCCGAGTTCGACGTCATCTACGGCAAGGGCATCTCGTGGGAAGGCACCGTCCTCGACGCCGCCGTCGAGCGGAAGATCGTGACCAAGTCGGGCGCGTACTTCAGCTTCGGCGACGAACGTCTCGGCCAGGGCCGTCAGAACGCGACCGCGTTTCTCGAGGAGCATCCCGACGTCGTGCAGCAGATCCTCCAGGGGATCCAGACGCAGGCGGCCGAGGGACAGATGGTCTCCGCGCGGCTCCTGAGCCTCGTCGAGCCGACCGAGGCGACGCCGGTCGAGGAAGAGTCCGCCGCCGCGTAGACGGATGACGGCGCTCGAGGCTGCGACGGCGGCGCTCGCGCGGCGGGACCGCGCGGGCGCGGACCTCGTCGAGTACCTCGAACGGAAGGGCTACGACGCCGACGAGGCGCGCACCGCGGTCGAGCGCCTGCGCGCCGCAGGCTACGTCGACGACGCGCGCTATGCGGCGGCTCGCGCGGAGGCGCTCGCCGCGCGCGGGTACGGCGACGCGTGGATCGACGCCGAGCTGCGCCACCAGGGAGTCGGCGGGGCCGAAGCCGAGGCAGCGCTCGCATCGCTCGAACCGGAGGCCGACCGCCTCGCGGCGATCGTCACGCGGGACGGTGCGAGCCCGCGGACCGGCCGGCGGCTCGTCGGCAAGGGCTTCGCTCCGGAAGCGGTCGAGGAGGCGCTCGGGGACGCAGGCTGACCGGCGGTACCCTTCGGCACGTGCGCCGCTACCACGTCACGACCTTCGGCTGCCAGATGAACGCCCACGATTCCGAGCGGATCAAGGGCATGCTCGAGGACCTGGGGCTCGGCGAAGCACCCACGCGCGACGACGCCGACGTCGTCGTCTTCAACACCTGCACGATCCGCGAGAAGCCGGACACGAAGCTTGCCGCGTACCTCGGCGAGGCCGCGGCGCGCAAGCGCGACGACCCCGACCGCGTGATCGCGGTCGGCGGCTGCTACGCCGAAGCCCAGCGTGAGCGGATCTTCGAGCTCTACCCGCAGGTCGACGTCGCGTTCGGCCCGGGCTCGATCGCGCACCTCGCCGACTGGCTCGGAGCGGGCGGTGTCGGCGTCGCGCGCGGCCGCTTCGGGCTCGACGACCGCGACTTCGCCGCCGAGCTCCCGCACCACCGCGAGCGCAGCTTCCAGGCGTGGGTGCAGGTCTCGATGGGCTGCAACTCCGTGTGCTCGTACTGCATCGTCCCATCGGTGCGTGGCCGAGAGCAGAGCCGCCGTCCCGGCGAGATCGTCGCCGAGGTCACCCGCCTCGCGGCGGAAGGCGTCCGCGAGATCACGCTCCTCGGCCAGAACGTGAACTCCTGGGGCCGCGAACTCGCCCCTGGGATCGACACCGAGTTCGGTGAGCTCCTGCGCGCGTGCGACGCGGTCGACGGCATCGAGCGCATCCGCTTCACGAGCCCGCACCCGAAGGACTTCCGCGAGCCGGTCATCGCCGCGATGGCCGAGTGCGGGGCGGTGTGCGAGCAGGTGCATCTGCCGCTCCAGTCCGGCTCGACGCGCATCCTCAAGGCGATGCGACGCACGTATGGCCGCGACCGGTATCTCGAGCTCGTCGCCCGTCTACGCGACGCGATTCCGGACCTCGCGATCGGCACCGACATCATCGTCGGCTTCCCGGGCGAAACCGAGGAGGACTTCAATGCGACGCTTGAGGTCGTGGAGGAAGTCGGGTACGACAGCGCGTTCACGTTCGTGTACTCGCCGCGCGCGGGAACCGAGGCCGCGACGATGCCGGACCAGGTTCCTCACGAGCTGAAGATCGAGCGCGTGGAGCGGCTCGTCGAACTGACGCAGCGGATCGCACGCGAACGCAACGCCGGTCGCGTCGGCCGCGTCGAGGAGGTGCTCGTCGAAGGCCCGTCGCGCACCGAGCCGTCGCTCCTGCGCGGCCGCACCCGCCGCAACACGACGGTCAACTTCGCGGGTGACGCGCGCCCGGGCGAGCTCGTCACGGTGCTGGTCGAGTCTGCGACGTCGACGACGCTCCGCGGTACGCAGCACGCACTCGTCGCTGCGTGATCCTCGCGCTCTTCGGACCGACCGCGTCCGGGAAGACGACGCTCGCCGCCGCGCTCCTCGAGCGGCTCGACGCAGAGGTCGTGTCGGCCGACTCCGCCGCGCTCTACGCCGACCTGCCGGTCATCACTGCCGCTCCCGACTACCCGGCGCGGCTCGTCGGTGTCTTTCCGCTCGAACACGAGGTCTCTGTCGGCGAGTACCAGCACCTCGCGCACGACGCGATCGACGAGGTCCTCGGCGCCGCCCGCATCCCGATTCTCGTCGGCGGCCCGGGGTTGTATTTCCGCGCGGCGCTCGGATCGCTCGAGATCCCGCCGCCGCCGGCGCCCGGCGTGCGCGAGCGGTGGTCCCAGGCCTACGACGAGCTCGGCCCCGAGGCCGCGCACGAGCTCCTTGCCCGCAACGACCCCGACGCCGCGGCCCGTGTCCACCCGAACGACAGGCGCCGCGTCGTGCGTGCGCTCGAGTTGGCCGAAGCGGGTGCGTCGCTCGCGGGCGACGAGCTGTGGGCCGGCGAGCTGCGCCGTCCCGGGATCGTCTTCTCGCTCACCGTCGATCCGGCGCGCCTCGAGAATCGCATCCGGGCTCGCGCGAAACGGATGCTCGCCGAAGGCGCAGCCGAAGAAGCGGCCAGAGCCTGGTCGAGGCCGTTGTCGCCGACCGCCCGCAAGGTGCTCGGCCTCGAGGAGTTCGCGACGCTGCCGGCGGACGAGGCGGTTGAAGCGGTAGTCAGCGCGACCCGCAGGCTGGCCCGCTACCAGCGCAAGTGGATCCGCCGCTTCCCGGGCGTCGTTACCCTCGACGGAGACCGATCGCCGGAGGACATCGCGGATGAGATCGTCGCGCTGGCAGGCGCAAGGGAACGTCTACCTCGTCGCTGAGGACCAGCTGACGCCCGAGCTCGTGCGCGAGAACGTCGGCGACGCCGACGGGATGCTCGAGGTACGCGCACGCGGTGACGACTGGCTCGAGATCGCGATCTGGAACACGGACGGCTCGCTTGCGGAGATGTCCGGCAACGGCACGCGGATCGCCGCGTGCTGGCTCGCAGCGCAGACCGGCGCGCGCGACGTGACCGTGCGCGTCGGCCCACGCGAGGTCCACGCGCGCCTCCTCGACGACGACCTCGTCGAGCAGGACCTCGGCACGGTGCGCGTCGGTGAGCGTGAGGAGCTCGAGGGAATTGCCTTCACGCCCGTCGACGTCGGCAACCCGCACGCGGTCGTCGACGGCGACCCTGCCGAGATCCTGCGCGTCGGGCCGCTCCTCGAGCGCCACTCGCGGTTCCCGCAGCGCACGAACGTCCAGGTCGCGCGACGGCTGGGCCCCGGCGAGCTCGAGGCGCGCGTC
Source organism: Actinomycetota bacterium (assembly GCA_019237315.1). Lineage (GTDB taxonomy): Bacteria > Actinomycetota > Thermoleophilia > Gaiellales > Gaiellaceae > PALSA-600. The sequence continues at coordinate 20,869 of JAFAHG010000175.1, read as the reverse complement.
TGGGAGCGGGGGGTCGGCGAGACGGGATCGTCGGGGACGAGCGCGGTCGCCGTCGCCGCGGCTTTCGGCCTCGCGGACGCGACGGTCCACTTCCCGGCAGGCGGGCTCCGCGTCCGGTTCGAAGGCGACCGCGCGTTCCTGACCGGTCCGGCTGCACCGGCCTAGAATCCCGGCGTGCGTTCCTGGGGAGGGGCCGCCGTTCTCTGCGCGGCCGTCGCGCTCCTCTCGGGCTGCGGCGGTTCCGGCTCCTCGAACACGCCGCCGCCCCGGGGCGGCCCTGCCGGTGGGGGTTGGGAGGTCTTCGGCCAGGGGAGCCACAACCGCGGAGCCACGACCGCCGGCGCGGACGGCATCGCGTCGAATCCAGAACGCATCGAGTTCCGCGTCAACGCCACCCCGAACGTCACGACGAAGGCGCATTACCAGGTGCAATGCGGTGGCGGCGCCTCGCAAGGGACGCACGCAGCGCGGACGCCCTTCACGTTCGAGCTCCCGCTCCCGAGCGCGGGCGGGTCGCAGGAATCGCACGGCCTCTTCTGCTCGGTGAGCATCCGGGCCACGAAGCCGGCGAGTGCCGAGGTCGTGGTCACGCTCCTCGAGCGTCCGGCCCCGAGCCAGTGAAACGAGCCGTCTAGGATTGGCTTCCGTGCGCGTCTTCTCCGCCGTCCTCGCGCTTACCCTCGTCGGCGTCGCCGCCGGCTGCGGCGGTTCGTCCGGCGGGAGCTGGAGCGTGCTCGTCCAGCAGACGTTCAAGCCGCACGAGGCCGCCTACCTGCACACCTCGGTCGGCCGCCCGTCGCAGCTCGAGGTGCAGGTGCACGCGAGCCCGAACGTGCAGTCGACGACGAACTACTCCGCCGACTGCGGGAACGAGTCTCCGCAGTGGCACCGCCGCGGCCCGGCGGGGAAGACGCCGCTGACGGGGCGCGTCGTCCTGCCGCCCGGTCCTCCGGGGAGTTGCTTCTTCGCGATCTCGGCGACGCCCGCGCAGGCGGCGAAGATCACCGTCGTGCTCCTCACGCGCGCGTCGGCCGGGCCGACCTAGGTCAGTCGATCTCGCGTAACGCGTCGTTCAGCGACGTCCGCAGGTCGGTCGCCTCGGTGCGCCGGCCGATGATCAGTGCGCACGCGAGCTGATACGTCCCGGCGGGAAACTCCTTCGGCCGCGTGCCGGGGACGACGATCGCGCGCGGCGGCACGTAGCCCCGGTACTCGACCGGCTCCGGACCGGTGACGTCGATGATCGGAACCGACGCCGTCAGCGAGACGTTCGCGGCGATCACCGCCTCGCGGCCGATGCGCACTCCCTCCGTGACGATGACGCGCGAGCCGAGAAAGGCCCCGTCCTCGACGATGACGGGGCGGGCACCCGGCGGCTCGAGGACGCCGCCGATCCCGACGCCGCCCGCGAGGTGCACGTCGGCGCCGATCTGCGCACCCGACCCCACCGTCGCCCACGTGTCGACCATCGTGCGCGGGCCAACCCATGCACCGATGTTCACGTAGGACGGCATCAACACGACACCCGGCGAGAGGAATGCTCCGTACCGTGCGACCGCGGGCGGGACGACGCGCACACCGAGCGCGTCGTATCCCGACTTGAGCGGGATCTTGTCGTGGTACTCGAACGGCCCGACCTCGCGCGGCTCCATCTTCCGCGACCGGAAGTAGTCGAGGATCGCCTCCTGCACCTCGGGGTGGACGACCCAGTCGTCGCCCTGCGGCTCGGCGACGCGGATCTCGCCGCGGTCGAGCGCGGCGATCGTCTCGTCGGTCGTCATGCGCCTGATCCTAGGAGGATCGCCGCCGCACGGCGGCAGTCGTCCTCGTCGGGAACGAGAGCGAGCCGCACGTACCCCTCTCCTGCGGGCCCGAAGAACGACCCTGGAGCGACGAGGAGCCCGCGCTCGAGCAGCCGCCGTGCAACCTTCTCCGACGGCTCGTCGACCGCGAGCCAGAGGAAGAAGCTCGCGTCGCCGCCCGCCGAGCGGAATCCGGCAGCCTCGAGCGCGGGGAGGAGCACCTCGCGCTTCCGCCTGTAGACCGAGCGAACGGCCTCGACGTGCGCCTCGTCCGCGTACGCCGCGAGCCCGGCGCGCTGCACGAACTCCTGCGGGGCGGTCCCGAGCGTCGGCCTGAATGCACGCAGCGCGTCGCAGACGTCGCGTGACGCGGCGACGAAGCCGCATCGGTACCCGGTCATCGACGAGCGTTTCGAGAGCGTGTTGAAGACGACCACGTTCTCGCGCTCGCGCACCTGCAACGCCGACACGGGCGGGTCGCCGAACCAGAGCTCTGAGTACGCCTCGTCGGAGCAGAGCAGGAAGCCGTGCTCATGCGCACGCGCTGCGAGCTCGTCGAGGAACGCGAGCGGAGCGGTCGCACCTGTCGGGTTGTTCGGGTAGCACGTCCAGACGAGCGCGAGCTCGTCCCAGCGGTCGAACGACTCGAGGTCCGGCAGCCAGCCGTTCGCTTCCGCAAGTGGCAACGTCACGACCTCGGCTCCGGCGAACAGCGCTCCGCGCTCGTACACCGGATACGCAGGCTCCGGCACTGCGACGAGACGGCGCTCGCCGACGACCGCCTGCGCGAACGAGAAGATCGCCTCCTTCGACCCGAGGGTCGGGACGATCTCGGTCCCTGCGTTGACCTCGACGCCGAAGCGGCGCGAGAGCCACGCGGCGACGGCCTCGCGGTACTCCGGCAGCCCGACCGCGCGTGGGTACGACGAGACGTCGGCCACACCCTGCGCGAGCGCGTCGCGGATGAACTCGGGCGTCGGCTCGCGCGGGTCGCCGACACCGAAGTCGATCACGTCGACACCGCGAGCGCGCGCCTCGGCGCGCCAGTCGTCGAGGCGCGCGAACGGGTACTGCGCGAGTGCCGAGAGAACCGGCGAGCGCGGAATCACGCCGCGAGGAAGCGCTGCAACGCATCGTACGTCTTCACGAGCGCGGCGATCTCCACCTGCTCGTCGGCCGTGTGGGCGTAGCGCGTCGCGCCCGGCCCGAGGTTCACGGCGTCGAGCCCGCGCGCGGCGAAGTCCGCGACGTTCGTCCACGCCTGCTTGGGCTGCACCTCGAATCCGCCGATCTCGCGCAGCTGGGTGACGAGGGGTGAGTCGAGCGCGACGTGCGCGGCCGGCGAGTGCTGGAGGATCTCGATGTCCGCGCCGACGAGCTCGCGCACGCGCGCCTCGGCGTCGGCCATCGACCGTGTCGGCGCATACCGGAAGTTCAGCGTCGCCTCGCAGCGCGCCGGGATGACGTTCGTCGCGATGCCACCGTGGATCTGCGTGACACTGATCACCTCGCGGAAGACGAGGCCCTGCACGTCGACGTCGACCGCCTCGGAGTCGAGCACGGGTCGGAGGCCTTCGAGGGCCAGCTTGATCGCGTTGACGCCGAGCCACGGCCGCGCCGAGTGCGCGGACCGGCCCTCGAAGACCGCGCGCGCGACGAGGTTGCCGAGGCAGCCGAGCTGCAGCGTGTTGTCGGTCGGCTCGAGGCACACGACGAGCGCCGCCTCGTCGACGACCGGGGTCGCCTCGAAGAGCGCGGGCAACGGGTTCTCGTCCGGTCCGACCTCCTCGCGCGGGAAGAAGAGCAACCCCAGGTCGTACGCGAGGTCGGCGTGCGCCGCCCAGCGCGCGAGCTCGACCATCACCGCGAGGCCGCCCTTCATGTCGGTCGCGCCGAGGCCATGGACGGCGCCGCCCTCGATCCGCCCGGGGATGTTCCCCTGCGGCGGCACCGTGTCGAGGTGCCCCGCCAGCAGCACGAGTGGGTTCCCGGCGCGTTTCGCGTACAGAAGCGACTCGCCGTCGTCGTGGACGAGCGGGAGGTGGACGGCCCCGCGGACGTAGTCGTAGACGAGGCCCTCGTCCCGCGACTCCGACGGCAGGTCGACGAGCTCGAGCGTCCTCTGGGCGAGGGCTGAAGCAGGCGCGCCAGGCGGCATAATCACCTCGATGATTCCAGGTTCCGCCGAGCCCGAGCGGGGCTTCGTCCTCGCCGTGCTGGCGCAGGGAGCGGACGCCGACGAGGAGCTCGCCGAGGTCGAGGAGCTCGCCCGCACCGCGGGGGTCGAGCCGGTCGGGCGTGCGGTCCAGCACCGCCCGCGGCCGGCGCAGCGCACGTATGTGGGGAAGGGCAAGCTCGAGGAGGTGAAGGAGCTCTTCGCGGCGTCGGGTGCCGAGAGCCTCCTCGTCGACGACGAGCTCGATCCGGTGCAGCAGCGCTTCCTCGAGGACGCGCTCGGCGCGCGCGTCGTCGACCGGACGCAGCTGATCCTCGACATCTTCGCCCAGCACGCGCAGACCGCCGAGGGAAAGCTGCAGGTCGAGCTGGCGCAGCTCGAATACAACCTCCCGCGCATGCGCGGCATGTGGCAGCACCTCGAACGGCTCGGCGGCGGCGTCGGCACGCGCGGCCCGGGCGAGTCGCAGCTCGAGACCGACCGCCGCATCGCGCGCAGGCGCATCTCGGTCCTGAAGGAACGTCTGCGCACGGTCGAGCGGCAGCGCTCGACGCGCCGCAAGGCGCGTCGCCGCGCCGAGACGCCGACCGTCGCGCTCGCCGGCTACACGAACGTCGGCAAGTCGACGCTGCTCAACGCACTTACCGGCGCGGACGTCTCCGTCGAGAACCGCCTGTTCGAGACGCTCGACCCGACAACGCGCGGCTTCGAGTTCGAAGGCCGTCGCTACCTCGTCACCGACACCGTCGGGTTCATCAGGCGGCTGCCGCATCAGCTCGTCGAGGGATTCGCGTCCACGCTTGAAGAGACGCTCGTCGCGGATCTCGTGTTGCACGTCGCCGATGCGTCCGTCGCCGAGGAGCGTCTCGACGAGATGGTCCGCGCGGTCTCCGACGTCCTGCACGAGATCGGCGCGGGGGAGCTGCCCGTTCAGCTCGTGCTGAACAAGGTCGACCGCGTCGACGAGGTCACGCGCCGTCGGCTGACGAACCGGTTCCAGGACGCGCCGCAGGTCTCCGCGCGCACGGGTGAGGGGCTCGACGAGCTGAGGGCGCTCGTGGCCGAGCGCTTCGGCGGACGCTTCGAACGCGTGCGCCTCCTCATCCCGTACGAGGACGGAGCGCGGCTCTCGGAGCTCTATGCGCTGGGCGCGCCGGTCGAGGAGCGGGAAGACCGCCCGAACGGCGTCTTCGTGCTCGTCCGCGTGCCGCGCCGCGATCTCGCGCGCTTCGCGCCGTACCTCGTCGCCGACGCAGAGCGCCGGGAGACCGCCTGACGGAGCTGCTGATCAGGCGTCTGCATCCGCACGCCGTCGTGCCGACCCGCGCGTACGCCGGGGACGCCGGGCTCGATCTCGCCGCATGCGAGCGCGTCGAGCTCGGGCCGGGGCAGCGTGCCTTCGTCGGCACCGGCCTCGCCGTCGCGATCCCCGACGGCCATGCCGGCTTCGTGCAACCGCGGTCCGGCCTCGCGCGCGAGCACGGCATCACCATCGTCAACACGCCCGGACTGGTGGACTCCGGCTATCGCGGCGAGCTGCGCGTGATCCTTCTGAACACCGACCGGAACGAGTCGTTCGTGGTCGAGCCGGGCATGCGGATCGCCCAGCTCGTCGTCGTGCCGATTCCGGAGCTCGAGCTCGTGGAAGTCGACGAGCTGCCCGACTCCGAGCGGGGCGTGCGCGGCTTCGGGTCGTCGCGGCGCTGATGGGGCCGCGCCTCCGCGTCGCGGCGCTCCTTCGCTGGCACGGCCGGATCCTCCTGTGCCGCCAGGAGAAGCCCGGCAAGGAGTACTGGCTCCTGCCGGGCGGCGGGGCGGAGGCGGGCGAGTCGCTTCTCGCAGGACTGCGGCGCGAGCTCGAGGAGGAGATCGGGCTCGCGGGCGAGCTCGTGTTCGAAGGACCGATCGCGATCGCCGAGTCGATGCCGCCGCAGTGGACGCCGCAGGACCGGCACGTGGTCCACGTGATCTTCGCCACCGACCTCTCGCACCGCTCGCTCGAGGACGTCGAACCGCACGACGCGGTCGTCCGCGGGACCCGGCTCTTCGCTCTCGACGACCTGGACGACATCGTCGTCCACCCGCCGATCAAGCGGTTCCTGCAGCGATGGCAGCCCGGCGACCCAGCCGTGTACCTCGGATCGCTCTGGGCACGGTGAGCCCGCCAGCTACCCTCGACGGGTGGCGGTTCTCGTTCTCAAGCTGACGTTCGGGCCGGCGCTCGTCGTCGCGTCGTCCGTCGCTGCCCGCCGGTTCGGTTCGCGGGTCGGCGGCGTCCTCGCGACGTTCCCCGCCATCACCGGCTCGATCCTGCTCGTGCTCGCGCTCGACCACGGACGTCGGTTCGCACGCGAGGCGGCGACGGGAGCGCTCCTGGGGGTCGTCGGTCCCCTTGCGTTCGTGCTCGCCTATACCGCGCTCAGCCGTCGCTTCGGCTGGCGGGTTGCGCTCGCCGGAGCGTGGGCGACCTTCGCGCCCGTTGCAGCGGTCCTGCGGCCCGTGCACGTCGGCCCGGCCACCGCGTTCGCCGTCGCCGGTGTCGGGATCGCGTTCACGCTCGTGTTGCTGCCGCGTGTGCGCACGTCCCCGCCAACCCGGCCGGACACGCGCCCCCGCTGGGATCTCGCCGTGCGCGTGGGCTGCACGATCCTCCCGATCGTCCTCATCACCGGCGCCGCGAAGACGCTCGGCCCGCAGCTGAGCGGCATCGTGTCGGCGTTCCCAATCACCTCGCCGATCCTCGTCGCGTTCACGCACTCCCAGCTCGGCGCCGCCGAGGCGCGAGGCGTCCTCCGCGGCGTCGCGTCGGGCATGGTCGCGTACTCCTCGTTCTGCTTCGCCGTGAGCGTGGGGCTCGGCTCGCTGGCGACCGGGCCGGCGTTCGCGCTCGGCGTCGTGGTGATCGTCGTCGCGCAGGCGGCACTGCTCGCTGCGGCGACTCAGAAGCGCCCGCCGCGTCTGCGCGCACGTTCCGCAGAGACGGCGTGAGCCGCTGACTCGAGCTCGTCCTCGAGCGGGGCGAGCTCCTGCTCCTCACCCGTCACGTGCGCGAGTGCGTCGGCCAGGACCCGATCGGCGAACCAGCCGTTCCGCGGCAGCAGCGGGCCGTGCAGGTACGTGCCGTACACACGCCCGGCGCGGCAGCCTTCGAACCCCGACGCGCCGTCGTTGCCGAATCCGGCGAGCACGCGGCCGAGCGGCTCCGCACCCTCGTCGAGGTGGGTGCGCCCCGCGTGGTTCTCGAAGCCTGCGAGGGTCCGGCCACCGGCCCAGTCGCACGCGAGCAGCACGTCGCCGATCATCCGCCGCTCGCCCGCCACGGTCGAGAGAGGCAGCAGCCCGATCCCCGGGAGCTCACTGCCGAGACGGTCGCGGTAGAAGCGTCCGAGGAGCTGGTAGCCGCCGCACACGGCGAGGAACGCCGACCCGCTCTCGACAGCCTCGCGCAGCGCGTCCGCCTTCGTCGCGAGGTCGACCGCGACGAGGGCCTGCTCGCGGTCCTGTCCGCCGCCCACATAGAAGAGGTCGATGCCCGTCGGTACCGCGTCGCCGAGCGAGATCGGCCGCACCTCGAGCTCGTGCCCCCGTGCCTGCGCGCGCGCCGAGAGGACGGCGATGTTGCCGCGATCCGCGTAGATGTTCAGGTAGTCCGGATAGAGATGCCCGACCACGATCTTCAAGCCGCACGCTCCCAGTAGTTCGTCGTGTGCCCGCGCCGCGCGACGATACGGCGCAGGGCGAGCATCGCGGTGTAGGTCGGGAGGACGACGAGCTCGCCGCCGGCCGGTGTCAACTGGAGGCCGCGGTCGAGCGCCTGGGCGAGCTCGGGCACGACCTCGATCCGCTCCTCGGGAAGCCCGCCGTAGCGGAAGCGGAGCGCGAGCTCGGCCGCTCGCGAGCCCGTCGCCACGAGCCGGTCGAGCCGCGCCGCGAAGGGCTCGAAGTCGACGTCCCAGATCCAGGAGACGTCGCGCCCGTCCGCGATCTCGTCGTTGAGCGCGACCACGGCCGTACCGAAGCGCTCGCCCTCGAGCAGCGTGCGGATCGCCTCGTTCGCCCCTGCGGGGTTCTTGATCAGGAGGAGAAGCAGGCGCCGGTCGCCGACCGGGATGCGCTCGAAGCGGCCAAAGGCGGCGGAGAAGCGTTCGAGCCCGCTCGCCGCATCCGAGAGCGGCACGTCGAGCACGAGCGCGAGCGCCGTCGCAGCGAGTGCGTTGTAGACGTTGTAGAGGCCGGGGACGGCGAGACGCACCCGGGCGGACTCGGAGTCGGTCGCGAGCGTGAACGCGACGCCGTCGAGACCGTGCAACTCGACGTCGCGAGCAGCGAGGGCGAGGGACGGGCGCGAATGGCCGCACGTCGGGCACGCGTAGTCGCCGAGGTGCCCGACGTACGCCGCCGCGTAGTCGTACGGCGTGCCGCAGCGGACGCAGTGGATGGAGTCGGCGGCGTGCTGCAGCCCGGAGCGCGCGACGCGCGGGTCGTCGACACCGAACGCGAGGGCACGTCCCTCGCCCAGGTCGCCGACCAGCGGGTCGTCCCCGTTCACGGCAAGCCGCGCCCCCGGGAGCGCCGAGACGGTGCGTCGCCAGCGCTCGGCGATCAGCTCGAGCTCGCCGTAGCGATCGAGCTGGTCGCGAAAGAGGTTCCCGAGGCAGAGCGCCCGAGGGCGCACCCGCTCGGCGACCTCCGGCAATGCTGCCTCGTCGACCTCGAACAGGCCGAGCTCGGCATCGCGCGAGGCAAGGAGCGTCGATGCGATGCCCGACACGAGGTTGGCGCCGGCGGCGTTGTGCGCGAGCCGCACGCGCCCCCCGATGATCTCCGCCACCATCGCGGCGGTCGTCGTCTTCCCGTTCGTTGCCGAGACGAGGACGGCGCCTTGCGGCAGACGGGCCGCGAGCCGGTCGATCGCATCCGGATCGACCTTCCAGAGGAGCTTGCCCGGCACCGTCGTGCCGCCTCCGGCACCGACGAGACGCGACAGCGCTCCCGCCGCACGCGCACCGGCGACTTCCACCGCGAGCGGGAGACGCATCAGATGAGGGTAGCTTTGCTCCCTCTTTCGAGTCACTCGGACGGGGGAACTTCGGGGTAGGCCATGTGACCTCCCCCGAAAAGGGGAAGCGTTGCCCCGGGGCCTGTCCTACGTTCCGCGGGCTTTTTCAGCGGCAACTGCGGAACCGCGCGGGGTAGCGCGGAAGGGGGATACGAGGGGCATGTCGAGGAGCGAGGGTTCGGCGCACGGCACGAGGGCGAGCGCCCTCTGGGGGACGGGGGGAAGGCGCGGCGACGGTGCGCGCGGGAGCGTTCTGTGGGGCAAGGGCGGACGTTCCCTCGTCGTGCTCACGGGCGCGACCATCGCCGCCATGCTTCTGCCGTGGAGCGCCATCGGACGGACGACCGCCGTGAAGGACGCAAACGGCTCCGGCTCGAGCAGTCTCTACATCTCGAGCCAGCTCCTCGTGCAGGCGCAGACGAGCCCCCACGCCATGTTCAACGTGATCGTCCAGGGCGACGGCAGCAGCGATGCCGATCATGTCGCGCAGCAGGTGGCGCAGTTCGCCGCGCAGGCCAACCACCAGCTCGCGGACGCTGCCACCCAGGCCGACCAGAACGTGCAGCAGGCACTTCAGCAGCTCGCACAGGTCAAGCAGAAGCTGACGCAGGCACAGAGCGACCTGGCTCAGCCCCAGGCAGTGGTGGCCACGAAGGCACAAGCTGCGTCACAGGCTGCAAAGGCGGCGGCTGCCGCACAGGCCACCGCGGCGCAACTTGCAACTGCGGCGAAGATCGCCGGCGCCGGCACCGACAAGAACGCCGCGCAAAAGGCGAGCGACGCCGCCAACCAGGCCGCAAACGCCGCGAAGGACCTCGCACAGAAGGCGACCCAAGCCCAGCAGGACGCCGCCCAGGCTCAGGCGCACGCACAGCAGAAGGCGCAGGTCGTCGCGCAGGCGCAGCAGGCCGTCGCCGCCGCGCAGGCCGCCATCACGCAGGCGCAGGCGGCCGACAGCAGCGCCCACGCCGGCGTCCGCCAACTCAGCGACCAGATCCTGCAGCAGCAGATCACTGCTGAGTTCTCGTCGATCAGCGGCGTCGCCGCGACCTTGACGGGCGACGAGATCGTGAACCTGGCCGCGCATCCGGCTGGGCTGCTCGCGATCACGCCGAATGCTCCGACCCAGTCCGCCGCGACCGCGCCGGTGAACTACACCTCGACGCAGCTCTGGCCGTACGAGTCGCACAGCGCCCAGAACTGGGGTCCCGACAAGGACCCGAACTTCGTCAAGAACGTTCCGTCGATCGCCATCGTCGACTCGGGCATCGCCTCGTCGCTCCCCGACTTCGGCGGACGCGTCGTCGCTTCCGTCGACCTCAGCACGCTCGCCGACGGCCAGGGCACGCAGGACGACAACGGCCACGGCACCTTCGTCGCCGGCATCGCAGCCGACGGCCTCGCCGGCATTACGGGCTCGAACCCGGCCGCGAACCTCGTCAGCGTGAAGGTGATGGGCGCGGACGGCATGGGCCTGACGAGCGACATCATCAACGCCTGCCAGTGGATCCTGAACAACGCGTCGACCTACAACATCAAGGTCGCGAACTTCTCGCTGCACAGCGACATCACCGCGCCCTTCTACATCGACCCGCTCGACCGCGCGGTGGAGCAGTTGTGGTTCCACGGAATCACCGTCGTCGTGGCGGCCGGCAACTACGGCAACACCGACGGCTCGCCGAGCGGCGTCATCTACAGCCCGGGCGACGACCCGTTCGTCATCACCGTCGGCGCGGCCGACACCGATCACTCGACCGATCCCAAGAAGGCCTTCATGGCCCCCTGGTCGGCCTACGGGTACACGCCGGACGGATTCTTCAAGCCCGAGATCTCGGCACCCGGCCGCTACATGGTCGCTCCGCAGCCGGCCGGCTCGACCCTCCTGACCGAGCGCCCCGACAGCATCATCGCGGGCACGGCGCTTGCCTCGCTCGGCGGACAGAACCCCGATCCGAAGACGCTCGCGGCGCTCGCCCAGGGCACGTACATCCAGCTCTCCGGGACGTCGTTCGCGGCGCCGGTCGTCGCAGGCGACGCCGCGAACGTCCTCGCCCAGCATCCGACGTGGACGCCCGACCAGGTCAAGGGCGCGCTGATGCTCACCGCGAAGGCCGGCGCCTCGCTGAACGGTGCGGGCGGGGTCGGCATCGTCCAGGGCGACCAGGCGGTGAGGGTGAACAACCCGCCGAACCCGAACCTCGGGCTCGACAACTACCTCACGACGTCGAACGGAGGCTCCGGCAGCAGCATCATCTTCAACGCCGCGTCGTGGAACAGCGCCGCGCAGTCGGGCGCGTCGTGGAACAGCGCCTCGTGGAACTCAGCGTCGTGGAACTCGGCCTCGTGGAACAGTGCCTCCTGGAACTCCGTCTCTTGGAACAGCGCCTCGTGGAACTCGGCGTCGTGGAACTCAGCATCGTGGAACTCGGCCTCGTGGAACAGCGTCGCGGCCACGTCCGCCTCGAGGGAGGATGCGGCGGAGGGCGACAACACGGCGGACACGTCGCGGCTCGGCCTGGCACCCGCAGACGTGGCGGCGATGTTGAGCGACCCGAACTTCGACCCGACGTCGGTGCCGCCGGACGTCCTCGACGCAGCGCAGGCCCTGCTCGACCCGCCGGCGGCGACGACCACGACCTCGACCACCACGACGACGGCGACCTTCACGGTCACGTCGGCCGTGACCACGCTCACGCACTAGTCAAGAAACGCGGCTCCGGCGCCGATAGGAGTGGTGCAATGGGCGCTGCGGCCGCCACCAGAGCGAGCGAGAGGGGGACCCGACCGGTCTCCCTCTCGTCCTTCGCCGGTATGAACTCGGCAAGAACTGTTCGCTCCCCCCTTCGGGGGACGCGTTCCGCACCGATCCGCCATAGCGTTGCCGTCGTTCCGACGGAACCGCGGGGGGACTGCGGCACCACGGTGGGGGAGGAGCACGCGGGCGCATGAGTGCCATTCCGAGTGACGTCACGTACGCCGACCCTGCCCAGGAGGGCGGGTCGGGCCTCTCGCGCATGGCGGCCGCGTACTTCTGGCTCGTCATCGGCGCCGCGATCGCGGCCACGGTCCCGTTCCTCGCGCGCCTGAACCCCGATACGCACGGCTGGGCGACGTTCGCCGTCCTGAGTGTCGGGGTGGCGGTCGCCCAGATCTTCGTCGTCGTGACGCCGGGGAACCAGAGCTACCACACGACGGGCGTCTTCCTGCTGCCCGCTGCGCTTCTGCTCCCGCCGGAGCTCGTCGCGCTGATGGCGTTCGTCCAGCACGTGCCGGACTGGCTGAAGCGGCGGCTGCCGTTCCACATCCAGGCGTTCAACATCGCGAACTACACGCTCGCCACGATGGGCGCCTGGGGCGTCGCCCACGCCATCCGGACGAGCCATGTCCTCTCGCCGCACGGAGCGGTCCCGCTCGCCGCCGGCGTCGCCGCATGCCTCGTCTTCGTCGGTCTGAACCACGTCCTCCTCGCACCGATGCTCCACCTCGCGCGTGGGCTGTCGCTGCGCGAGTCGGGACTCTTCACCTTCGAGAACCTCTCGACCGACCTCGTCCTCGGCGCGCTCGGTGTCGGGTTCGCGATGCTCTGGCACTACGACGTGTGGCTGACGCCGTTCGCGCTCGCCCCGCTCGTCCTCGTCCACCGCTCCCTCTCGGTGCCCGCGCTGCAGGCCGAGGCGCGTGTCGACCCGAAGACGGGGCTCTACAACGCGCGCCACTTCGCAAGCGCGCTGCGCGAGGAGCTCGGCCGCGCCGCGCGCTTCGACCGGCCGATGGCGCTGATCATGGCCGACCTCGACCTGCTGCGCGACATCAACAACACGTACGGCCACCTCGCCGGGGACGCGGTACTCGCCGGCATCGCCAAGATCTTCCGCGAGGAACTCCGCGAGTACGACATCCCCGCACGCTTCGGCGGCGAGGAGTTCGCGATCCTGCTCCCGGAGACGACACCCCAGGACGCGCTCGAGATCGCAGAGCGGATCCGCCGCGCCGTGGCCCGCGCCGAGTTCGAGGTCGAGACCTCGAACGAGCCGATCCGCGCGACCGTGTCACTCGGCGTCGCCGGATTCCCGCGGGACGGGGTGGACGCGAACGAGCTCGTCCACCAGGCCGACCTTGCCGTCTACCGCGCCAAGCTGCAGGGCCGGAACCGGGTCCTCGACGCGTCGAACGAGCCGCTGCTCGCCCAGCCGGACCGCCGGGCGCCGCGCCTCGTCACCCTCCCCGACGAGCCGAGCGAGCCGGTTCGGGTCCTGCCTCCCGCACCTGAGGTCAAGCCGGAGGTCGAGCGCCGGAACGCGCCGCGTCCGCACGCACCTGCCGGGCCCCACTTCTTCTGGGTTCCCCGCCGGCTCGGCATCCTCGTCGGCCTCGTCGGCGTCGTCGGGACGGCAATCGGCGTCGTCGGCCTCTTCCTCGGGTCGAGCACCGACGTCCTCGGCATCGTCGCGATCGTGGTTCTCGTCGGCGTCGGCCAGGCCCTCTCGCTCGAAGTCGAGCAGACCGGCACGATCTCGGTGAGCGCAGTCGGCGCCCTCGCGGGCGCCGCGATCCTCGGTCCGCGCGTGGCGCTCGCGCTCGCTGTGACGATGGCCGCGGTCGAGTGGAGCGCGCGCCGCAGCCTCTTCCACCAGCTCCTGTTCAACGTCGGTGCGCTGACGCTCGCCTCGCTCGCCGCCGCCGAGATCTTCTCGATCCACGTCTTCGGTCAGGGCAAGCCTGCGTACATCGGTATGGGCGTCCTTGCCGGGCTCGCGTATTTCGTCGTCAACACCGGCCTCCTCGCGCTCGCCGTCGCCGTCGAGGGCCGCGAGAACCCGTGGCGCGTGTGGCGTGAGCGGTTCAGCTGGCTCGTCCTCCACTACGGTGTGTACGGCCTGATCGCCGCCGTGATCTACGAGGCGTACAAGCCGATCGGCGTGTGGGCGCTCGTCGTGTTCGCCCTGCCGCTCCTCCTCATGCGCAAGACGCAGGAGGCCTACCTGCGCCACACCGAGCGCTCGACGAAGAAGCTCCGCGAGGCCGCCGAGACGATCCAGTCGCAGAACGTCTCGCTCGAGCAGGTGAACAAGCAGCTCAAGGAGCGCTCGACCGCGGCGATGGAGTCGCTCTCGGCGACGGTCGACGCGCGCGACGAGTACACGGCCGGTCACTCCCGCCGCGTGCAAGAGATCGCCCTCGCGATCGGCGACGAGCTCGCGCTGTCCGACACGGAGCTCGAGCTCCTCGGCTACGCGGCGCTCTTCCACGACATCGGCAAGTTGGCCGTTCCGGACGCGATCCTCCTGAAGCCCGCCAGCCTGACCGACGAGGAGTGGACGCTGATGACGCGCCACGCCGACGAAGGCGCATCGATCATCCACCGCCTGGGCTTCCTGAACGACGCGGTGCCGGCGATCCGCCACCACCACGAGCGCTTCGACGGCCACGGCTATCCGGACAAGCTCGCCGGGGAGGACATCCCGCTCGGCGCCCGCATCATCCACGTCGCGGACGCGTTCGACTCGATGCTCTCGACGCGCGTCTACCGGCCCGCGCGGCCGATGGAGGCGGCGCTCGAGGAGCTGCGGTCGAAGTCGGGGACGCAGTTCTGCCCGCGTTGCGTCGGGGCCCTCGAATCCGTCGTCGCGAGCGGAGCGCTGCAGGTTCCGCGGGTCGCAGCGGCGCCGGTCGCAGTCGCCTCTTAAGGCGTACTTGCAGAACCACTAGCCTGCTCTACCATTCTTGGCGGTGCCGCGACCGCGTCGCCAGCGTGGGCTGCCGGAGATCGACGAGGGAGAGCTCGCCGCGTTCCGCGCCGCGCTCCGCCGCCGCTACTCGGACGACCAGATCCTCGCCGAGCTGCGTGCGAGCGCCGAGCGCCTTGGCCGTTCGCCGACGATGCGGGAGTTCGCCGCCGACGCCGCCACACAGGTACACCCGCAGACCGTGATCGAGCACTTCGGCTCCTGGAACGCGGCGAAGCGTGCCGCGGGGCTCGTGCCTCGACGGTTCGTGACGCGCGAGGAGCTTCTGCGCATCCTTCGCGACCTCGGCGCCGAGCTCGGCCGCACCCCGACGTCCCGCGACCTCGACGAGCGGCGAGGGCGCACGCCGTCGAAGTCGCTCTACTGGCACACGTTCGGTTCGTTCGCCGCGGCGCTCCGCGATGCCGGCTTCGACGTGACCGTGGGGGAGGAGCGCGTCGAGCGCGCCGTGTCGGACGGCGCCGTGCTCGCCGAGCGGCTCGGACGTCTGCCCAAGTTCGCGGACTGGGCCGACGCCCGCCGCGCGCCCGGCGGCCCGGCGCTCACGGAGTGGCAGGTCTACCGGCTCTTCGAGGCCCGGCGCGGCGCATGGGCGACCTTCCAGTACCTCGTGCGGGCGCGCCTCCTCGAGGAAGGCGTCGATGTCGCGCCGGACGGCTCGATCAGGCCGCGGCGATCAGGGCGAGCCGGCTGAGGCACGACTCGCGTTCCCCGGGGGCGCGCACGACCGGGAGGACGTCGACCTCGACGTAGGGCTGCGGCCGGAACCGTTCGCGCCGCACGGCCTGACCCTCGGTGAGCGCGAGGAACGTCCCCTCGCGGAGCTGGCGCTTCTTGAGCGCGACGCCTGCGTAGTGCTCGAGGATCTCGAGCGCAAGCCGGGTCGAGGCGAAGAACGTGCCATCGGCGCCTTCGCCCGTCCAGAGCGGCCGGCCGACACCGCGTGCGAGAAAGAGAACCTCGGGCTCCCGCTCGTCCAGCCAGCCGGTCGCCATGGCGCCCTCGAGGTCCTCGAGGGCGCGCGCGTCGTTCCGCGAATGGGCCGCGACGGCGAAGATCGCCTCGGAGTCGACCGTCATCTTCGGCTCGGCCCGCGCGCACGTGTGCGCGGCGAGGAGCTCGTCGTCGTTCAGGATGATCCCGTTGTGGATGCCGACGACCGGCCCGTGCCGAACGGGGTGGTTGTTGGCCGCGATCGACGGGTGGCCCTTCGTGTAGTCCCGCACGTGGACGAGGAGCTGGGTGGCCTCGGCCGGCACCTCGACCCGGTCGAGGAGCTGCGAGGCGGGCGTGCGCTGCTTGACGACCGTCGGGTAGGCGTCACCGGGGCAGCGGAAGGCGTATCCGACGGCGTCCGCGCCCCGCTCGGCGATCGCCGCGAGCAGCGCCTGGGCCGCCAGCGTCCGGTCGACGGACGAGCGGCGGGGGAGGCTGTAACCGGCGATCCCGCACATGTGTCTCTAAACGCCCTCCACTGCTCTCAAGGTACCGGAGCGCACGGCCGATACCACCCGGGAGGAACTGTGGCCCTCCCGGAGACGCATGCGGAGCAGCATTCGGAGTTCGCGCTCGAGCTCCTGCCGGCGGACCCGGACGAGGACGAGCCGGTCGTCGCGGTCGTCGACGACCCGCTCAAGCTCTACGTCCGCGGACTCGGCCGCCGCCTGCTGACCCCGGGCGAGGAACGCGAGCTCGCCCGGCTGAAGGACCTCGGCGACGAGGGGGCGAAGCGGCGCCTGATCGAGGCGAACCTCCGGCTCGTCATGTCCATCACGCGGAACTACACGAAGGCCGGCGTTCCGCTCCTCGACCTGATCCAGGAGGGGAACCTCGGCCTGATCCGGGCGGTCGAACGCTTCGACTACCGGCTCGGCTTCCGCCTCTCCACCTACGCGACGTGGTGGATCCGCCAGGCGATCACTCGCGCGCTCGCAGACCAGGGCCGGACGATCCGGCTGCCGGTCCACGTCGCCGAGCAGGTGCGCCGCGTGCTCCGCTCGCGGCGGCAGCTCGGCCAGAAGCTGAACCGCGACCCGACGCTCGACGAGATCGCAGCCGACGCCGGCTTCCCGTCGGCGCGGGTGGGGGAGCTCCTCGAGCTGATCGCCGACACGGTTTCGCTCGAGGCGCCGGTCGGCGAGGGCGAGAGCGTCTACGGCGACATGATCGAGGACCGCGCTGCGGACTCGCCCGACGCCGTGAGCACCGAGCACGCGCGGTCGGCGGACCTCGCCGAGGCGCTCGCAGCACTCGATCCGCGCATGCGGCGCGTCGTCGAGCGGCGGTACGGGCTGGACGGCGACGCGCCGCAGACCCTCGAGGAGCTCGGCGCCGACCTCGGCGTCACGCGCGAGCGGGTACGTCAGCTGGAGATGCGGGCGCTGCGGGCACTGCGCGAAGGGTCGCCAGGGCTGTCCGAGTACCTCTAGTTACTGGGTTGACGGAGCCAGAGCTTGCGCTCTGGCACCTTGCAGTTACTCAGTACGCAACCGCTTCCATCTCGTGCAACGTGGCGAGGCGGTGGAGCGCCTCGACCTCGATCTGGCGCACGCGCTCGCGCGTCAGTCCGAGCCGCTTGCCGATGTCCTCGAGGGTGCGCGGCTCCGAGTCGTCGAGGCCGTAGCGGAGGATCAGCACCGCGCGCTGCCGCTCGGGCAGCGAGCCGACCGCGTCGGCGAGGATCTGCGAGCGGAACGCGTCCTCGACGAGCTCGTCCGGAAGCGGCTCCTCGCCTGCGACGAAGTCTCCGAGGACGGCGTCGTCGGACTCGCCGATCGGCGCGTCGAGGGACGCTGCGGCGCGCGCGGCGCTCCGCACCTCCTTCGCCTGCTGGAGCGGTAGGTTTGCCTCTTCGGCGATCTCCTCGAGCGTCGGCTCGCGCCCGAGGCGTGTCCAGAGCTCGCGCTCGGCGCGGTTCAGCTTGTGGTGGCGTTCGACGATGTGCACGGGCATCCGGATCGTCCGCGACTTGTCCGCGAGCCCGCGGGCGACGGCCTGCCGGATCCACCAGGTCGCGTAGGTGGAGAACTTGTAGCCGCGGCGCCAGTCGAACTTCTCGATCGCGCGGATCAGGCCGAGCGTGCCCTCCTGGATCAGGTCGAGAAACGGCATGCCCTGGTTCCGGTAGTGCTTGGCGATCGAGACGACGAGGCGGAGGTTCGAGTGGATCATCCGCTGCTTCGCCTCGCGGTCGCCGCGTTCGACGCGCTTCGCGAGCTCGACCTCCTGGGCGGCGGTCAGCAGCGGATGGCGGCCGGCCTCGCGCAGGAAGAGCTGCAGCGCGTCGGTCGTCGTCTCGTACGAGTAGGCCACCGGCGCCGCCGGTGCGGGCTCCTCGGGCTCCGCGATCTCCGGCACGACCTCGATGCCGCGCTTCTCGAGCTCGCGGTAGACGGTGTCCGTCTCGAGCGGATCGAGCTGCAGCGGCTCGAGCACGTCGAGGAGCTCGGCCTCCGGGAGCGTGCCGCGTTCCTCCGACGCCTCGACCAGGCGCAGGAGGTCGTCGCTCAGCAGCAGGATCTCGGCGTCTTCCGACACTCGGCCTGCCGGTGATTGCCGCTCCGAGCGCCCGCGAAACACGCTCGTTGCCGACGCACGAGAAGCGTCGTTATGTCAAGTCGGGAGTTGTCCCCAAAACCGCGCACAGCTGGGGAAATGTGGAGAACCCCCTCCCCGCAAAGTGCGGCTTTTTCGCGGCCCGCGGGTCTTGAAGGGCCATGGCCGCAGGAGTAGTTTCCTGCCTGCGCCGAGCACGGAGCGTGATTAGGTCGAAGCCGGGCCCGAGGGCTGTACGCGCAAGCGGAAAGCCAGCGGGCTCGGGGGACGAAAGCGCCACCGGCTCGGCGAATTTCTGTCTTCGGAGCGCCCTCGCGGGCGCTCTTCGTCTTTAGAGCACACTGCACGATTCGCTATCCCGTCCGGCGTGTATCGAAGTTGTCGCAAATTGCGGGCGTTCTCGTGACAACCCCCTTGCGGGCCCTGACGGGCGGCTCTAAGTTGCGTCTTGCACCGAGCACGGAGCGCGAGTAGGTCGAAGCCGGGCCCGAGGGCAGTACGCGGAAGCGGAAAGCCAGCGGGTTCGGGGGACGAAAGCGCCGCCGGCTCGGTGAATTTTTTTGGTCCCCTCCGCCCCGTCGCTTAGGATCGTCCCGCATGCGGACGACGTGGCCTCTCGCACCGGGCGCGGCCGTGTGGCTCGGTGCCGTCGCAGCCGGATCGTCGCGGTGGAGCGCGCTTGCGTTCGGCCTCGGCACCGCAGCCGCCGCGGCGCTTCTCGTGCGGCTCTACGCCGGCGGGGACGCCGCCCGCTGACCCACGAGCGCATCGACCAGCCGGCGCGCGAAGTCGGGCCCCACGGCCTCGGCGAGCCGGTCGAAAGCCCCGCGTTCCTCCGACTCCGCGCGGCTGCTGTCGCCGCGGCCCTCGATCGGTTCGGCTCCTGCGGTCATGCCTGAGGTATCGGCAGCGGGGTCGTCCCCAGGATCCCTGACCCTGGTGAACGGATGGCCTAAAGGTTCAGCCGGCGGGCGTCGAACGTGGCCGAGTACAGCTCGGCGCGGAAGGACTCGAGCGTCGCCTCCGCGTCCCGCGCGAAGACGTGCTCGACGACTCCCACCTCGCGGTCGTTGTGGAACGGCACGTCGACGTGCGCCCGCGTGACGAGGTTCACGGACACGCGCGCGCAGACGGGGCACAGGACTGCGACGACGATGCGGTCACCGGCCGCGTCCGTGAGCAGGCGAAACGCCGAGGGGAATACGGGCCGCGGCCGGTCTTCCGGCCAGCAGAAGAAGCTCCACGGCCACTCCCCCGCGCGGATGCGCGCGGCTGCGACGTCGGTGAGCTCGGTGGCGAGCGGCTCGACGCGCGACGTCATCAGGTTCACGTAGGTCGCGGCCTCCTCGAGGCCGAGCGGGGCGAGGTCGAGCTCGTCGTGGGTGACGAGGCCGGCGTGCTCGTCGCCGCAGCCGCACGTGAAGTCGACCTGGAAGACCGCGGGATGGTGCGGCCCCGGCAGCTCCTCGAGCCGCCGGAACCCCGAGAGCCGGACGCGCGCCTCGCCTCGTGCCGGGCACGAGAAGCCGTAGGTCGTCGTCAGCGCGTCGTACACCACTCCGTCATAGCTGAGAACGCGGACGGAGCGCCGCAGGGTGCGCTCTAGTACTCGATCAGCGAGAACAGCTCGTGCTTGGCGAGCCGCTCGCGGCCGCCGAGGAAGGTCAGCTCGATGATGAAGCACGCGCCGACGACCTCGCCGCCGAGCCGCTCGACGAGACCGCAGATCGCCTCGACGGTGCCGCCCGTCGCGAGGACGTCGTCGTGGATCACGACGCGCGATCCCTTCGGAACGAGATCAGGGTGCAGCTCGAGCGAGTTCTGGCCGTATTCGAGCGCGTAGGTCGCGCTCACCGTCTCGGGGGGCAGCTTGCCGGGTCGACGCGCCGGGACGAATCCGCACCCCGCCTCCGCCGCGATCGCCGCGCCGAGGATGAAGCCGCGCGCCTCCGCGCCGAGCACGAGGTCGGGCTGCTTCGACTCGACCCACGTACCGAGCTGCCCGATCGTCGCGTGCAGCGCCTCGGGGTCGGCGAGGAGCGGCGTGATGTCCTTGAAGCCGACGCCCGGCGTCGGGAAGTCCGGCACCTCGCGGATGCGCGTGCGCAGGTCGACCGTCATGCGTTCGCCACCTCGCGTAGGTCACGCCAGAGGAGGAGCGCCGAGAGCTCCTGCGCGAGCTCGCCGAGCGCCTGCAGGTCGCGCAGCCCCGCGGCGCGGCGGTCTGCGTTGCGGGCGCGCAGTGCAGGCGCGATCAGCTGCTCGAGGAGCGACGCCTCGCGGTCGGTCGCCGTGCGGAAGGTGCGCAGGTGACGCGGAGCCACGCCGTAGCGGTGCAATTGCGCGCAGACGCCCGCGACGTCGGCATCCGTCTCCACGTAGCGCTTGTCGGCACCGCGCCCGCTCGGCGCCAGCAGGCCGTAATCCTCGAGCTCCTTCGCCTGCTCGGAGGTGATGCCGGCCCGGCGGCACAGCTCGTCGAGGTCGATCGTCCCGACCCGCTCGCCGAGGCCGGCCGGCCGGCGGCGCT
>JAFAHG010000161.1 GCA_019237315.1 Actinomycetota bacterium | reverse complement strand
TCGTCGACGACATGCCGTCCGATGAGACAGACTGACTTCGATGCCGTCGTCCGCGCGCTGCGCGAGGGCGACCGCTTCGTCGTGGTCGCGCACGAGAACCCGGACGGGGACGCGCTGGGCTCACTCCTCGCGGCCACCCTGGGCCTGCGCTCGCTCGGGAAGGACGTGCTTATGTACCTGCAGGGCGAGGCCCCACTCCCCGGGGAGTACCGGTTCCTCGAGCTCGACGACCTGCGGCGCACGGTGCCGGAGGATCTCGGGACACGGGTGCTGCTCGCGCTGGACTGCGCGAACGCCGATCGGATCGGGCCCGACCCGTCGGTGCTGCGCGACGCGAAGCTCGTTCTCGACGTCGACCACCATCACGACAACACGCGGTTTGGCGACGTCAATCTCGTCGTCGCCGACGCGTCGTCGACCGCGGAGATCGTCCACGACTTGCTCGTCGCGCTCGGCGTCTCGATCACCCCTGACGTCGCCGAGGCGCTGTACGTCGCGCTCGTCACCGACACCGGCCGCTTCCAGTACACGAACACGACGCCGAAGGCGCTGCGCCTCGCTGCCGAGCTCGTCGAGGCCGGGGCGGACGTCCACGGGATCTTCCGGCAGGTGTACGAGACGGTGCAGTTCGCGAAGCTGAAGCTGCTCGCCCGCGCGCTCGACCGTGCGCAGCTCTTCGAGGGCGGCCGGCTCGTCGTGTCGTATCTCGCCCGCGGCGACTTCGCCGATGTCGGCGCGGAGGAGCCGTATTCCGAGGGCATCATCGACTACCTGCGGCAGGTCGAAGGTGCCGAGGTCGTGGCGCTCATCCGACAGCCCCCGCGTGACGACGGGCCTGCGCATCGCGTGTCGCTTCGTTCGAGTCGCGACGAGGTGGACGTCTCGGCGATCGCGCGCGTCGCGGGCGGCGGCGGGCACCGCCAGGCGGCCGGGTTCTCGAGCGACAAGTCGCTCGAGGAGGTCATCGACTTCGTCCACCGCGAATTCGTGCGCGCGACCGAGACGCTCGAGCCCGCCGATGCCGCCGCGGGCTCGTAGACCGGCGGGCATCGTCCTCGTCGACAAGCCGGCCGGCCCCTCGTCGTTCGCGCTGGTCGCGGACCTGCGCCGCCGCACCGGCGCGCGGACCGGTCACGCGGGAACGCTCGATCCGTTCGCGACGGGGCTTCTCGTTTTGTTGTCCGGCGGAGCAACTAAGCTCGGTCCATGTTTTGTCGGACTCGACAAGCGCTACATCACCGACGTCGACCTGACGGCGACGACGACGACCGGCGATCCGGAGGGGTCGATCGTCGCGCAGACGGAGCCTCCGAGCAGCGAGGAGTTCGCGCGTCGGGTCGAAGCCCTCCGCGGTGAGATCGAGCTGCCGATCCCCGCCGCATCGGCGGTCAAGATCGGCGGTGAGCGCGCCTACCGGCTGGCACGTCGGGGCACCGTCGTCGAGATGCCCCTGAGGCGCTCGCAGGTCTACGCGCTCGACGTCATCTCCTATATCGGCGACAGCGCACGCCTCGCGCTGCACGTGAGCTCCGGGACGTACGTCCGGTCGATCGCAGCGGCGCTCGGCGGCCATTGCCGGACGCTCCGGCGGACCGCGGTCGGCCCCTTCCTCGTCGAGGAGTCGGACCCCGACCGTCTCGTTCCGCCCTCGGCGGCTCTCGCGCGTCTGCCCTCGGAGGCCGCGTCGCGCGTCCCGGAAGCTGTGCGGGCAGCAGTGGTCGCACTCGAGGACGGCTCGACTGCCGTGCGACGGGTTGAGGCATGACGGTCGCGCGGACGGCCGCCGAGCTCGGTCGCACCCCACGCACCGCTGCGATCGGGACGTTCGACGGCGTGCACCGTGGCCACCGTGCCGTGATCGAGGCGACGTTGGCAGCCGGGCCGCAGCCGACCGTGGTCACGTTCGACCCGCATCCGCGCGAGGTGCTCGGAAACCGCGTCGAGCTGCTCACGACGCTCGAGCGCCGTCTCGAGCTGCTCGCGGAGCTGCGCATCGCCGACGTGCTCGTCGTCGAGTTCACGCTGGACGTGGCCGCGCTTGCGCCGGAGGAGTTCGTGTCGCGGTACCTGGAGCCGATCGGCGTCCAGACCGTCGTCGCGGGCGCGAACTTCCGGTTCGGCCATCGGCGGAGCGGCGACCTCGCCTTGCTGAGGCGGCTCGGGATCGAAGCGCGCGAGGCGCCGCACGTCGACGGCGTCTCGTCCAGCGAGATCCGGCGGCTGCTCGCCGACGGCGAGGTTCGCGCGGCGGCGGAGCTGCTGGGCAGGCCGGCCGAGGTTGAGGGGACAGTCGTGAGTGGCGACGCTCGCGGCGGCACGCTCGGATTCCCCACGGCCAACCTCCTCGTCCAGTCGTCGCTCCTCGTGCCACGGTTCGGCATCTACGCCGGCAGTGCGCTCGGCTACCGGGCGGCGACCTCGATCGGCGTCAATCCCCACTACGGCGGGGCGGAGCGCCGCGTCGAGGCGCATCTGCTCGACTTCGAGGGCGATCTGTACGGCCGCCGCCTCGTCGTCGAGCTGTGGGAGCGGCTGCGGGACGAGGCGTCCTTCACAGACGAGAGCGAGCTCGTCGCGCAGATCGCCCGCGACGTCGCGGCCGCGCGCGCCGCGACCCGCCCCGGCCGCTGAAAAGACGAGGATTGCTACCCTTTCGGCGACCTCGTCCCGGCCGTGCGCGTCCTTCCTTGCGCGGCGTCTGCTGGGACGACGGCGACGACGACCGAGGAGGTTCGAGTGACACTCACCAAGGAAGCCAAGCAGGAAGCGTTCAAGAAGTTCGGCAAGCACGGCTCTGACACGGGTTCGCCCGAAGTCCAGATCGCGATGCTGACCGAGCGGATCAACCAGCTCACCGAGCACCTGCGGACGCACGCGAAGGATCACTACTCGCGGCGCGGCCTGCTCAAGCTCGTCGGCCGGCGCCGCCGGTTCCTGAACTACTTGCAGCGGAAGGATCTCGAGGGCTACCGCGCCCTCATCAAGGAGCTCGGCCTGCGCCGGTAGCTCCGACAGCCCCGGAGGGTGGAAGTTTGAGCGAGCCTCCGGCGAGAGGCTGACTCAAACCTCCACCCTTCACGAGCACAGTGGAGGAATAGAGAGATGAGCATTGTCGAGGCCGAGCGCAGTTCAGCGCCGGTGTCCGTGACCGTCAACATCGGCGGCAAGGACGTCACCTTCGAGACCGGGAAGCTCGCGAAGCAGGCCGACGGCGCCGTCGTCGTCCGCTCCGGCGACACGATGGTCCTCGCCACCGCGCAGGGCCGCACCGAGGCCCGCGAGGGGACGGACTTCTTCCCGCTCACCGTCGACGTCGAGGAGCGCATGTACGCCGCCGGGAAGATCCCCGGCGGTTTCTTCAAGCGCGAAGGCCGTCCGACGGAGCGCGCGATCCTGACGGCGCGCATGATCGACCGCCCGATCCGGCCGCTCTGGCCGAAGGGCTACAGAAACGAAGTGCAGTGCATCGCCACCGTCCTCTCCGCGGACATGGTGATCCCGCACGACATCCTCGCCATCAACGGCGTGTCCGCCGCGCTGATGGTGTCGCCGCTGCCGTTCCTCGGCCCGATCGGCGCAGTCCGTATCGGCCTCGTCGACGGAGAGCTCGTCGTCGACCCGACGCTGCAGGAGTCCGAGGAGGAGTCTGAGCTCGACCTGATCGTCGTCGGCACGAAGAGCGGCCTGACGATGGTCGAGGCCGGCGCGAACCAGGTTCCTGAGACGCGCCTCCTCGAGGCGTTCGACCTCGCACAGCGCGAGATCGTGAAGCTCTGCGAGGCGCAGGAGGACCTCCGGGCGAAGGCCGGCAAGCCGAAGTGGCTCGACTTCGACGTCATGCACCGGCTCGAGGAGCAGTACGGCCACGAGATCTGGGTGCGCATCAGCGAGCAGGGCATCCGCGAAGCGGGGGCGATCCTCGAAGAGATCGTCGCGCGCGAGGGCGGTGCACTCTCGATGAGCTCGTCCGAGGCGGACGTCCTGCGTGAGTTGCAGACGCGCATGGCGCTCTCGGCGGTGCTCGAGAACCAGCGCACCGCCGCGGTCGCGGGCCCCGTCCGCGAGCAGTTCGAGGACGACCTGCGGGCGCTGACCGAGGCCGAGCAGGACTCGAAGGAACTGAAGTCGGCGAAGCAGCACCTCCTGTTCGAGCGGATCGTCGAGACTGTCGACCTCCCGTTCCCGGTCGGGCCTGCCACGGTCGACGGCGAGCCCGCCGTCAAGGACGCGCTGACCAAGGCGTACGTCAAGAAGGCGGCCGAGGCGATCTACAAGGAGCTCGTCCGCCGGAAGATCGCGGTCGAGAAGCGCCGCCCCGACGGGCGCACCGAGGAGCAGATCCGCGCCGTCTCGTGCGAGGTCACGGTCAGCCCGCGGACGCACGGCTCGGGCCTGTTCACCCGCGGCCAGACGCAGATCATGACGCTCTGCACGCTGGGTACTGCGAAGGAGGGCCAGCGGATCGACGACCTGTCGCTCGAGTCAGACCGTCGCTACATGCACCACTACAACTTCCCGCCGTTCTCGGTCGGGGAGACGGGGCGCATGACCGGCCCGCGCCGGCGCGACATCGGCCACGGTGCGCTCGCGCAGCGCGCGCTCGAGGCAGTCATCCCGCCGGAGAGCGAGTTCCCGTACACGATCCGCGTCGTCTCCGAGACGCTCGAGTCGAACGGCTCGTCGTCGATGGGGTCGGTCTGCGGCTCGACGCTCGCGCTCATGGACGCCGGGGTGCCGATCAAGGCGCCGGTTTCCGGCATCGCGATGGGCCTCGTCAAGGAGGGCGACGACTACGTCATCCTCACCGACATCCAGGGCGCAGAGGATCACCTCGGTGACATGGACTTCAAGGTGGCGGGCACCCGCGAGGGCATCACCGCGCTGCAGATGGACATCAAGATCACCGGTGTCTCGCGCGAGATCATGGAGCGCGCGCTGCAGCAGGCCAAGCAGGCCCGCGAGGCGATCCTCGACCGGATGCTCGCCGTGATCTCCGAGCCGCGCACCGAGCTGGCCGGCCACGCTCCGCGCATCTCGACGATCCAGATCAACCCGGAGTACATCGGGATGGTCATCGGCAAGGGCGGCGAGACGATCCGGTCGCTCGAAGCCGACTACGAGGTGCAGATCGACATCGAAGAGGACGGGACGATCCTCATCTACGCAACCGAAGGCGACAAGGCCGACGCGGCGATCTCGGCGATCTCCGCGCTCACCAAGGAGCCCGAGGTCGGCGACACGTACACCGGGAAGGTCGTGAAGACGACCGACTTCGGCGCGTTCGTCGAGCTGAAGAAGGGGACGGACGGCCTGCTCCACGTGTCGAACGTCGGTCCCGGTCGCGTCAATCACATCGAGGACGTGATCTCGCGTGGCGACGTCCTGGACGTCGTCGTGCAGGAGGTCGACAAGGCACGCGGCCGCATCGGCCTCAAGCTCGTCCAGAAGCATGAGAACGGCGGCTTCGTCTCGCCGGAGGAGCTCGTCGAGCGTGCGAAGAACGCGCCGCCGCGCGAGCCCCGCGAGGAGCGGCCGCGCCGCGACGGCGACCGCCGCGGCGGCCGTGGCGGGGGCGGTCGCGGAGGCCCGCGCCGCGAGCGCGAAGAAGCGCACTCGGAGTAGTTCTGAATCGGTGGGGCGGCGCGAGCCGCCCCACCTGTCTTCGGGGACGACCGACTCGCCGGCGCGCGATCCTCGGCGCGGCCGCCGCCATACACGTCGCGCGTCATCCTGGCGTGCACGGGTGGCGTTCGCCGAACGCGTACCATCCCGGCATGCAGAGCTGGGAGCTGACGGAGCTCGACTCCGGTGTGCGCGTCATCTCGGAGCGCCTCGAACACGTGCGTTCGGTCGCGCTCGGCTACTGGATCGGAGCGGGGTCGCGCGACGAGACGTCCGCGAACACCGGCATC
>JAFAHG010000225.1 GCA_019237315.1 Actinomycetota bacterium | reverse complement strand
GGCGATTTCAACAGCTGGGACGCGCGCCTCCACCCGATGCGGTCGCTCGGCTCGAGCGGCATCTGGGAGCTCTTCGTGCCGGGCTGCGCGGCGGGCGAGTGTTACAAGTTCGAGATCAGACGGCATGACGGCGGCGTGCAGCAGCGCGCCGATCCGCTCGCGTTTGCAACGGAGGTGCCGCCGCGCACCGCGTCGCGCGTGTACGTGCCGCGGCACGAGTGGACGGACGACGAGTGGATCGAGCGGCGGAGCGCGTCGTCGCCGTGGACGAGTCCGATGTCGATCTACGAGGTGCACCTCGGATCGTGGCGGTTCGGGCGCGACTATCGCGCGGCGGCCGAGGAGCTCGGCGCGTACGTGCGCGACCTCGGGTTTACGCACGTCGAGCTGATGCCGATCATGGAGCACCCGTTCGCCGGCTCGTGGGGATATCAGGTGACCGGGTTCTTCGCGCCGACGTCGCGGTTCGGCAGCCCCGACGACTTCCGCGCGTTCGTCGACTCGCTGCACAACCAGGGGATCGGCGTGATCCTCGACTGGGTGCCGGCGCACTTCCCGCGCGACGAGTTCGCGCTCGCGCGGTTCGACGGGACGTCGCTGTACGAGCACGAGGATCCGCGGCGCGGTGCGCATCCCGACTGGGGCACGCTGATCTTCAACCTCGGCCGCAACGAGGTGCGCAACTTCCTGCTCGCGAGCGCGCTCTACTGGCTGCGCGACAACCACGCGGACGGCCTGCGCGTCGACGCCGTCGCGTCGATGCTCTACCTCGACTACTCCCGTCGCGAGGGACAGTGGGTCCCGAACGCGTACGGCGGACGCGAGGATCTCGACTCGATCTCGTTCCTGCGCGAGCTGAACGGCGTCGTGCACGGGCGCGAGCCGGGCGTGATCTCGGCCGCCGAGGAGTCGACGGCGTGGCCCGGCGTGTCGCGGCCCGTCTACCTCGGGGGTCTCGGCTTCGGCTTCAAGTGGAACATGGGCTGGATGCACGACACGCTCGGCTACTTCGCGCAGGATCCCGTATACCGGCAGTACCACCACCACGAGCTGACGTTCTCGATGATCTACGCGTTCACCGAGAACTTCATCCTGCCGCTCTCGCACGACGAGGTTGTGCACGGCAAGGGGTCGCTGCTCGCGAAGATGCCGGGCGACCGATGGCAGCAGCTCGCGAACCTGCGCGCGCTCTACGGATTCATGTGGGCGCATCCGGGCAAGAAGCTCCTCTTCATGGGCGGGGAGCTGGCGCAGGAACGCGAATGGAGCCACGAGGGTGAGCTCGACTGGTGGCTGCTCGACCGGCCGGAGCATCGCGGCGTGCAGTCGCTCGTCCGCGACCTGAACCGCGTGTACCGCGACGAGCCGGCGTTGTGGGAGGTCGACTTCGAGCCGGCGGGCTTCAGGTGGCTCGACGCGAACGACGTGCAGCGCAACGTGACCGCGTTCCTGCGCGTGGCGGCGGACGGCGAGCGTACGGTCGCCTGCATCTGCAATATGTCGCCCGTGCCGCGCGAGCATTATCGCATCGGGCTTCCGCACGGCGGGCGCTGGCGCGAGCTTCTCAACACCGACGCGGGGGCGTACGGCGGCTCGAACATCGGCAACCTCGGCGGCGTCGAGGCGGACGCGTCGCCGTGGCAGGGGCAGCCCTACTCCGCCGAGCTGACGCTGCCGCCGCTCGCGGTACTGTGGCTCGCACCGGAGCGCGTTTGAAGCAGCTCGGTGCGGTCCCGGCCGGGGACGAAGTCGAGTTCCGAGTGTGGGCCCCGAACGCGTCGGAGGTCGCCGTCCGGGGTCAGACCCTGGGGTTCGAGGAAAGTGGCGTTGCGGCTTCTCGCCTGCCTTTTCGCGCCGGCGAGGACTACTGGTTCGCACCCGGAGGGGTCAGACCCTTAATGGTTGTGACGGAAGTGCAACAGCTCGCGGATCCCTGTTCGCGCTGGCAGCCCGAAGGGCTCCGCGGTGCCTCGCGGGTGCTCGACGTCCGCGAGTTCGAGTGGACTGCCGATCCCGTCTCCGTCGCGCTCGAGGACCTCGTCGTCTACGAGCTGCACATCGGCACGTTCTCCGACGAAGGGACGTTCGACGGCGCGATCCCGTACCTCGCCGGGCTCGCCGAGCTCGGCGTCACCGCGGTCGAGGTGATGCCCGTCGCGACCTTCCCCGGCGAGCGCGGCTGGGGCTACGACGGCGTGCTCACCTCTGCGCCGCACCGTGCGTACGGCGGGCCGCACGGCCTCGCGCGCTTCGTCAACGCAGCGCACGCGCACGGGCTCGCCGTCATCCTCGACGTGGTCTACAACCACGTCGGCCCCGGCTCGGAGATCCTCTCCACGTATGGCCCGTACTTCACCGACGAGTACGACACCTTCTGGGGCGACGCGATCGACTACTCGCAACGCGGCGTACGCGAGTGGGCGATTCAGAACGCAGAGCTCTGGATCCGCGACTACCGGATCGACGGCCTCCGCCTCGACGCGACCCACGCGATCTTCGACGAGAGCGAGCCGCATGTGCTGCGCGAGCTGGCGGACCGCGTGCACGCACTACGCGACGGTGTGCTCGTCGTCGCCGAGATGAGCGTCGGCGACCGCCGGCCGATCGAGGAATGGCACCACGACGCACAGTGGGAGGACGAGTTCCACCACGCACTCCACGTGCTCCTCACCGGCGAGCACGACGGGTACTACGAGCCGTACGGAAAGGTCGCCGACCTCGCACGCGCGTTCGAGCTCCAACCGGAGAACCGCCTCGTCGTCTGCGCGCAGAACCACGACCAGGTGGGCAACCGCGCCTTCGGCGACCGCCTGTCGCGCGAGCACCTGCGCGTCGCCGCGGCGTGCGTCCTCTTCAGTCCGCACGTCCCGCTCCTGTTCATGGGCGAGGAATACGGCGAGCAGGCGCCTTTCCAGTTCTTCACCGACCACGACGACCCCGAGATCGCGGAGGCGACACGCACCGGACGGCGACGCGAGTTCGAGAAGTTCGCCGCTTTCGCACACGAGGAAATCCCCGACCCGCAGGCCCGCGAGACCTTCGAGCATTCGCGTCTCACACGCGACGGCGACGACGAGCTTCGGACCTGGTACCGCGAGCTCCTCCGCGCACGCCGCGAGCTCCGCGGACCGGCGGCCACCGAGGTCGACGAGAGCCGCCACATCCTCCGCGTGCTCCGCGGCGACACGGAGCTCGTCGCGAACTTCGACGACATGACCGCCGAGCTCCGCTGATGGAAGCCTGGCCCGGCCAGCCGTTCCCGCTCGGCCCGATCTGGGACGGCGGCGGCACGAACTTCAGCGTCTTCAGCGAGAACGCGGAGCGCGTCGAGTTGTGTCTCTTCGACGACGACGGGAACGAGGACCGCATCGAGATGACCGAGCGCACCGCGTTCAACTGGCACTGCTACGTCCCCGGGGTGGGCCCGGGACAGCGCTACGGCTACCGCGTCCACGGCCCGTACGACCCCGCGCAGGGGCAGCGCTTCAACCCGGCGAAGCTGCTGATCGACCCCTACGCGAAGGCGATCGAGGGTCCCGTCGACTACCACGCCGCGAACGTCCTGCCGTACACGCCGACCGGCGACGCGGACGCGGACCTCCAACCCGACCAAGAAGACGACGCCGCGGCGATCCCGAAGTGCGTCGTCATCGACCCGAGCTTCGACTGGGAGGACGACCGGGCGCCGGCACGGCCGTGGAACGAGACCGTCATCTACGAGATGCACGTCAAGGGGTTCACGAAGCTGAACGAGCGCATCCCCGAGCACCTGCGCGGCACCTACGCCGGCCTCGCCTCCGACGAGGCGATCGAGTACCTGACCTCTCTCGGCGTCACCGCCGTCGAACTGCTTCCGATCCACCACATCGCCGACGAGTCGTACCTGGTCGACCGCGGGCTCACGAACTACTGGGGCTACAGCTCGATCGGGTTCCTCACGCCGCATGCGATGTACGCCGCGACCGGCCGCCGCGGCGAGCAGGTGCGCGAGTTCAAGGGGATGGTGAAGGCCCTGCACCGCGCAGGGATCGAGGTGATCCTCGACGTCGTCTACAACCACACCGCGGAGGGGAACCACCTCGGCCCGATGCTCGCGTTCCGCGGCATCGACAACGCGTCGTACTACCGCCTCGTCGCGGACGACCCGCGCTTCTACATGGACTACACCGGCACGGGCAACAGCCTCAACCCGGTGCACCCGAGCGTGCTGCGCCTGATCATGGACTCGCTGCGGTATTTCGTCGGCGACTGCCACGTCGACGGGTTCCGCTTCGACCTCGCCTCCGCACTCGCGCGCGAGTTCCACGAGGTCGACCGCCTGTCGGCGTTCTTCGACGTCATCCACCAGGATCCGATCCTGTCGCAGGTGAAGCTGATCGCCGAGCCGTGGGACGTCGGCGAGGGCGGCTACCAGGTCGGCAACTTCCCGGTCCTGTGGACGGAGTGGAACGGAATCTACCGCGACGTGATGCGCGACTTCTGGCGTGGCCAGGCGAGCACCGGCGACTTCGCGTTCCGCTTCACGGGATCGTCGGACCTCTACGAGCGCGACGGCCGCAAGCCGTTCGCGTCGATCAACTTCATCACCGCGCACGACGGGTTCACGCTCGCCGACCTCGTCTCGTACAACGACAAGCACAACGAGGCGAACGGCGAGGACAACAACGACGGCACGAACGACAACCGCAGCTGGAACTGCGGCGCCGAGGGACCGACCGACGACCCCGGGATCAACGAGCTGCGCGCGCGACAGCAGCGCAACTTTCTGGCCACGCTCTTCCTCTCGCAAGGCGTGCCGATGCTCCTCGGCGGCGACGAGCACGGGCGCTCGCAGGGCGGGAACAACAACGCGTACTGCCAGGACAACGAGATCTCGTGGATCGACTGGGGACTCGACGAAGAGCGCGCTGACCTTCTGCACTTCACGCAGCGGCTGATCGCACTCCGCCGGGCGCATCCCGTCTTCCGACGCACGCGCTTCCTCGAGGGCGAGACGGAGCCGACGACGCTGCCGGACGTCTGGTGGTTCCGCCCCGACGGCCGCAAGATGACGCGGCGCGACTGGGAAGGCGCTGTCGGTCCCCGGCTCGGCGTCTTCCTGAACGGCTCGGAGCTCGGGACGCGAACGCCGCACGGCGAGCCGGTGCTCGACGACTCGTTCCTCGTCCTCTTCAACGCCGACGGCGAGACGGTCGACTTCACGCTGCCGCCGCGGCGGTTCGGCCTGCACTGGGTGCTCGAGCTGTCGACGTCGGAGCCGAACGCGGAGCCGCGCAAGTTCCTCGCACGCGAGGTGGTGCGTGTCGAGGGCCGTTCCCTGATCCTGCTGCGCCGAACGTGATCGCCACTTACCGGCTGCAGCTTTCCGCCGACTTCACGTTCGCGGATGCGCGGCGCGTCGTCCCGTACCTGCGCGAGCTCGGTGTCAGTCACCTCTACCTCTCGCCGGTGCTGCAGGCGCGGCGCGGGTCGACGCACGGCTACGACGTCGCCGACCCGCGGCGGATCTCCGACGAGCTCGGCGGCGAGAACGAGCTGCGCGCACTTTGCGAGGAGGCCCCCGGCGTGATCATCGACGTCGTCCCGAACCACATGGCGACGAGCGACGAGAACCCGTTCTGGCGCGACGAGGAGCTGCGGCGCCGCTTCTTCGACGTCGACCCGCTCACCGGCTGGCACCGCCGCTTCTTCGACGTCGGCGAGCTCGGCGGCGTGCGCGTCGAGAACGAGGAGGTATTCGCGACGACGCACGAGGCCGTCCTGCGCCTCGTCCACGAGGGTCTCGTCGACGGCTTCCGCATCGACCACCCGGACGGGCTCGCCGATCCGCGCGGGTACCTCGAGCGGCTGCGGGAGCGCGGCGTCGAGCGGGTCTGGGTCGAGAAGATCCTCGAGCCCGGCGAGCAGCTTCGCGACTGGCCCGTCGAGGGAACGACCGGATACGAGTTCGCGAACGACGTGCAGGCGCTCTTCGTCGACCCGGCGGGCGAGCGCACGCTGACCGAGCTCACCGAGGAGACGCGCACCTGGCGTGACGTCGCGGCCGAGGCGAAGCTCGAACAGGCGCGCACGTCGTTCACGCCGGAGGTCGAACGCCTGCGCCGCCTCTACGACCACCCGCAGCTCGCCGAGTCGCTCGCATCGCTTCCGGTCTACCGCACCTACGTCGAACCGTGGAGCGGCCGCGTCGAGGAAGCTGACCGCACGGCGCTCGCGCACCTCCCCGACGACCTGCGGCGCGTACTGCTCCTCGAGGAGCGCGGGCACGACGGGTTCGTCACGCGGTTCCAGCAGACGACGGGCGCGGTCATGGCGAAGGGCGTCGAGGACACGGCGTTCTACCGCTACGTGCGCCTGCTCGCGCTGAACGAGGTCGGCGGCGAGCCGGGCCGCTTCGGCATCGACGTCGACCACTTCCACCGCGCGAATGCGATCCGCCCGCCGCGCACACTGCTCGCCGGCACGACGCACGACACCAAGCGGAGCGCCGACGTGCGCGCACGCATCGGCGCGCTCGCGGGCATGGCGGACGAGTGGGCCGAGCGGGTCACGCGCTGGCGCGAGCTCAACGCACACGACGGCGGCCCCGACTGGACGGAGGAGCTCCTGATCTACCAGACGCTCGTCGGCGCGTGGCCGCTCGAGCGCGAGCGGCTCGAGGAGTACGTGACGAAGGCGCTCCGCGAAGCGAAGCGCAACACGAGCTGGATCGACCAGGACGAGCGCTGGGAGGCGTCCGTCCTCGCGTTCTGCCGCGGCCTCTACGAGAACACGGCGTTCATGGCAGACGTCGACGCGTTCATGCCGGGACTCGACGCGGCGGGCCAACGCTCCGCGCTCGCACAGCTCACGCTGCGCTTCACTTCACCCGGCGTCCCCGACATCTACAACGGCGACGAGCACCCGTACTTCGCGCTCGTGGACCCCGACAACCGCCGGCCGGTCGACTGGACGCCGCGCCGTTCGGCGAAGTCGGATCTCGTGCGCGCGCTGCTCGCACTACGGGCCCGACACGCCGACGCATTCGCGGGAAGCTACGAGCCGCTGCCGGCCGGCGAGCACACGTGCGCATTCCGTCGGGGAGACGACGTCGTGGTCGCAGTCTCGACGCGCGGCGGAGACCCGCAGGTCGAGCTCCCCGCGGGACGCTGGCGCGAGGTCGCGCCCGGCGTCTACGAACGGTCGGCCTGACCGCCGGGCAGCGGGACGAGTACGTCCCTGAGGTCGGGCGGCGGCAGACGCCACGGCAGTTCGCTCCAAGGGCTCGCGAAGACGAGGCGCTCGCGGCGTTCGGCCAGCACGCGCAGCGTGCGGCGTGCACGGCGCATGCGGCGCTCGGTCTCGCGCCGGTGCGCGAAGGCCTGGGCGCGGAGGCGCGCGGCTTGCGCGCGCGTCCGTCGAGCGTCTGCGATCAGTTCATCCACGGAGCCAGGGCCTCTTTGAGCTCGCGGCAGCCTTTCGGCGCCACGATCCGGCAGCGAAGCTTGCGTCCCTCGACGACGAGCAGCGTCGGCACCTCGGTGACGTGGAACCGCTCCGCAAGATCGGGGCGTCGGTCGGCGGGGACGCGGGTCAACTCGAACGCCTCGTGGTTCTTGCGGCGCTGCAGCACCTGCGCGAGGTAACCCTCCGCGCGGCGGCACGCGCCCGACGTGGGCGAATAGAAGAAGAGGAGACGCGGGCGGACGACGTCCGCCGCCGCCCCGGGATCCCGTCTCCCTGCAGGTTCAGCGGTCAAGGACTGCTTTCGTTCCCATCCGCGGGCTGGTGAAACTCGCCCTCACGCTCGGCGGTCAGGAGCATGATCACGCCCGCCGCGCCGTCGTCCGGGTTGCGCGCGAGAAGCGGCGCGAACTCGGCCGAGTAGCGGACGCGCTGTCCCCGCCGGTTGTGGCCCTCGAGCGCGATCGGCTCGACGGTCTTGGCTCCGAGCACCATGCGAATCGGCTCGCGAAGTTCCTGCACCGGCAGCCCGATGTCGAGGTTGAGCAGGTGCGCGCCCTCGACCTCGTCGTCGCGCAGTCCCCAGAGGTCCGCGGCCTGTTCGCTCCACGCGAGGACGCGCAGCTCCCGGTCGACGACGACGACCGCCTGCTGCATGCTCGCGAGGACCGAGCCGAGGAACGAGTTCGCGCGCGCGGTCTCGTCGGTGCGCTCGCGCATCTCGTCGTTCATCGTCTCGAGCTCCTCGTTCGTCGACTGGAGCTCCTCGTTCATCGTCTCGAGCTCCTCGTTCGTCGACTGGAGCTCCTCGTTTGTCGTCTCGAGCTCCTCGTTCGTCGACTGCAGCTCCTCGTTCGTCGTCTCGAGCTCCTCGACCGTCGACTGCAGCTCCTCGTACGCGGCCTGCAGCTCGCGTCGCGCTCGCTCGAGCTGCTCCTCGAGCGAGCGGTGCGCGGTCGTGTCGACGAACGAGATGCCGATGCCGGCGACCATCGTCCCCGGGCCGGTGAGCGGCGCGACCTGAACGTCGAACGTCCGCCTCCCGCGCGCGGCCTGCCACTCCACGTCCTTCGCCGTCGACGGGCGGCGATGCTTGCGCACCTCGTCGATCAGCGAGCGCAGCTCGAGCGGCCGGTAGGAAACCTCGAGGTCCTGGAGCGGCCGGCCGATGTCCTTCAGCTTCAGGCCGAACAGCGCGCGCGCCGAATGGTTCACCGCAGCAAGTCGGTTCTCGTCGTCGAGGACGAGCTGCGCAACGGGCGCGTGCTCGAACGCGGCCTCGCCGAGGTCGACCTGACCCTGGTCGTCGGTGTCGGGAAGCGCACTCGCCCGCAAGACGCGAAAGCCGCCTTCGGCCGACGCGTTGCGCATGAAGATGCGCCGCTTGAGGTTGTACGGCACGAAGAGCGACGTGCGCGTGTGCAGGCCCTCCGCCTTGCCGACGACGAAGAAGCCGCCCGGTGTGAGCGCGAAGTGGAAGTTCGCGACGATGCGGTCCTGTAGCTCCGGGCTGAAGTACATGAGCGTGTTGCGCGCGAGGAGCAGGTCGACGCGCGAGATCGGCGGGTCGCGGTGCAGGTCGTTGCGTCCGAAGATGACGCACCGGCGCAGGTCGTTGCGGAAGACGTACCCGTGGTTGTTCGGCGTGAAGTAGCGCTCCAGCCGTTCCGGTGAGACCTCCTTCAGCTTCTCCGGCTCGTACCGGGCTTCGCGGGCCTGCGCGAGCGCTTCCTCGTCGATGTCGGTCGCGTAGATCTTCACGCGCTCCTTGAACCCGTCGTCGCCGACCGCATCCGCGAACAACATCGCGATCGAGTACGGCTCCTCGCCCGACGCACAACCCGCCGACCACACACGGATCGCCTGCCCGTCGGACTTGCGCTCGAGGATCTTCGGGATGACCTCCGACTCGATCAGCTGCCAGGTCTCGGGGTCGCGGAAGAATCCAGTGACGTTGATCAGGATCGCGTTGAAGAGCGACGCGTACTCCTCCGGATGCTCTGCGAGATAGCTGCGGTACGAATCCCAGTCGTCGGCGCCGACGGTCTGCATGCGCTTCTGGAAGCGCCGGATCAGCGTCGGCCGCCGGTAGCCCGAGTAGTCGAAGCCGCGCGCGTCGCGCACGTACTCGAGGAGGCGCTCGAAGCCGACGTCGGGTTCCGCGCTCACGCGTCCCGCGCGACGAACCCGACCACGGCCGGCCCGATCTCGTCCAGTGCGAGCACCTCGGTCACTCCTCCGGCGAGTATCGCAGCGCCGGGCATGCCGAAATGCTCGGAGGTCGCTTCGCTCTGTGCGAGCACCGTGCCCCCCGCGCGCCTGAGGACCGCCGCGCCCTCGGCGCCGTCGACACCGGTGCCGGAGAGGACGACCGCGACGCAGTGCGTCGAGTTTCTCTCGGCAAGCGACTCGAGGAGCACGTCCGCGCTCGGGCGGACGTGGTGGACGACACCGGTGACGCGGTCGAGCCGCAGGTGCGCCCCGTCGACGCGCAGGTGCGCATCCGGGGGCGCGACGTACACCGTCCCGGCCTCGAGCGCGTCTCCGTCCTCCGCAGCTTTCACGCGCAGCATCGTCTTGCGCGCGAGGATGGTCGGCAGGAGGCTCGGGTGCAGCGGGGTGAGGTGCAGGAGGACGAGGACGGCGGCGTTCAGACCCGCCGGAAGCGATCCCAGCACGCGTTCGATCGGTGCGATCCCGCCCGCGGAGGCGACGATCGCGACGACGTCGACCGGCGGTGCCTCAACCTTCAGGACCGTGCCGCTCCAGGAGCACGTTCCGGATCGTATCTGCCTCCCGAAACGCCTCCCGGGCGAGCCGGTCGAACCGCTCGGCGGTCGCCGACGCACTGCTCGCGCGCGACCGCTCTGCGACGCGCACGCACATCTCCGCACGCTCGAGCAGCGCCCGCAATGCGACCCAGAGGGCGTGGTCGAGGTTGCCCGACTGGGCCGCGATCACGTCGTCGGCGCCGAAGGCATGACCGACGCGGCAGCGGAAACGGAGCAGGGCGCCCTCGTCGATCTCCCAGAGCGCCCCGCCGCAGGTCGGACAGCCGAAGCCGGACGGGGTGCCGCCGGGGCCGTGCCGCTCGATCGCCTCGCCGTCGAGCACGGCGTACCGCGTCTCGAGCGTCATGTCGCCGTTCTCGCTCACCTCCACCTGCTTGCCGAGATCGTCGAGCACGTCGACGAGCAGCGCGCCGATCCGCGCCGCGGGAACGACCCAGTCCGGATGGTCGTGCGCGATCGTGTTCGCAGGGATGCCGGGGAACTCCGCCTCCGCCGGGTCCTGCACGATCACGTGGCCGCCGCGCGAGGAGACCGCGAGCGCGCCGGCGACGCCGTCCGACAGTGTGCCCGAGAGCAACACCGCGACGACGCGTCGTGAGAACGCGCTCGCCGCGCTCCTGAAGAGCGGGTCGATCGCCGGGCGGACCCCGTTCTCCGCAGGACCGCGCACCACGGAGAGCCTCCCGTCGGCGACGACGAGGTGCCGGTCGGGCGGAGCGACGTAGATGTGCCGGTCGCACAGCGGCTCGCCGTCGAGCGCATGCGTTGCGGGAAGGGCGCCGGCGCGCGCGAGGATCTCCGGCAGTCGGCTCGGTACATCCGCCGGCACGTGCAGCACCACGGCGACCGCCGCCGGAAAGTCGTCGGGAAGGCCCGCCGCAACCGCCTTCAGCGGTTCGACACCCCCTGCCGAGGCGCCGACGACGACCACGCTCGTGGCCGTTTCAGCCATCCCGGCCTTCTCTCCGTTTTCCGGCAGACGAACCGTTTGGCGGCGCGCCCGCACGGAGAAACTGCCGATTGCGAGGTGGTGACCGTGACGCGAGACGAGCAGGAACAGCGCATCCTGCGCGAAGCCGCGGCGCGGCTGTCGCTGCACCGCTTCCAGCTCGAGCGGGAGTTCGTCTACCCCGACGACCTCGCGGACGAGTTCGTCGAGGGATACGTCGACGGCGCCGCAGGGGCCGCGCTCGAGCGTGCGGTCGAGCACCGGGGCATCGCTCCGGGCGGGCGACTCTCGGCGTTCGCGTTCGGGTGGTGCCGCGGGCATGCGGACCTGCTCGGCCACCGGCCGGTGTACTCGCACGTCGAGCGCTGGCTCGCGCGCCGCGTCTCGTCACGCTGAGTCGAGCAGACCGAGCACCGCCGCCTCGATGCGGCCCTGCGTGGCGGGCGCGTCGTGCTGCTCCGCGAGCGCGCCGAGTGCGGGCGCGACCGTCACCCCGGCGAGGTAGCGGTCGAAGACGCGCGGGTCGATGTACGACGCGCGGCAGACCGCCGGCGTGTTGCCGAGGTAGTGCGAGACCTCCTGCACCGCGCGCGACATCGCACGGCGTCGCGCTGTCTGCGACTTCGCCTCCGTCGATACGGCGAGCGCAACCGCCGCGAGCACCGTCGCGTGCCACGTACGGAAGTCCTTCGCGCTGAACTCGCCTTTCGCGAGCTGCTTCAGGTAGTCGTTGATCTCGCTCGAGCGGACGTCGACCCAACGCCCGTTCCTGTACGCGAGCAGTGCGCGGCCGCCGCCGCGACGTGCCTTCAGCTCCGCGACGACGGCGTACACCTGAGGGTCGACGACTGCCTGCACGCGATGCTTCCCGCCTTTCGCGATGTAGTCGAAGACGAGCACGCCGTCGACGTCGAGCTTCACGTGACGCCCCTCGAGCGTCGCGAGGCCGTATGTCCCGTTCTCCGCGTACTCCTCGCCGCCGACGCGGAAGAAGCCGCGGTCGAGGAGGCGCACCGCGCACGAGAGCACGCGGTCGCGGCCGAGCCCGTCCTCGTGCAGGTGCCGCTCCGCGGTGCGTCGCACGCGCGGCAGCGCGCGCGCGAACGCGAGCATACGGTCGAACTTCTCCTGGTCGCGCCGAGCGCGCCACTGCTGGTGGTAGAGGTACTGCCGCCGTCCCGCCGCGTCGGTGCCGACCGCCTGCAGGTGGCCGCGCGGATCCGGGCAGATCCAGACGTCGGTCCTCGCGGGCGGAATCGCGAGCGCGCGGATGCGCGCCATGACCTCGTCGTCGACACGGTTGCCCGTCGCGTCGCGGTACTCGAAGCCGCGTCCGCGTCGCCGCCTGACGATTCCCGCACCGGAGCACTCGACTCGCCGCAGTCGGCTCATGGCGGCGCGGGTTCCCATTCGGACGAGACGGGTAACCGAGGAACGAGTGGCGACGCACGCCGTATCTCGCCGCAGGCCGCGCGATCTTCGCGCGTTCGTCCGGCTCTGGATCGACCTCGTGTCGCAGCACCGGCTGCCGGTCTACGGCGCGGCGATCGCCTTCCAGACCTTCGTCGCCGCGATCGCCGTCGTCCTCCTCGGCCTCGGAGTCCTCGGCGCGATCGGGCGGGGCGACGTCTGGGCCCGCCGCATCGCGCCGCAGATCCACAAGCGCGTGCTCCCCGACGTGTACGCCGGCATCAACCAGACCGTGCAGCACATCTTCGCGCACGACTCGACGTGGCTGATCCTCTTCGCCTCCGCGCTCGCGCTCTGGAAGACCTCGACAGCGGTGCGGATGTGCATGCGTGCGCTCACGCACATCTACGAGACCAAGGACGACCGTCCCGCCTGGCTGCGCCTCGCCATCTCGGTCGGAATCGCGGCTGCGATGGTCGTGGCGCTGATCGGCGCCGTGCTGCTCGTCGTCGTCGCGCGGGGCCCGAGCGGCGGGCTCGTCGTGCCGTTCGACATCGCGCGGTGGATCGGCGCGGTCGTCCTCGTCGGGATCGCCTTCGGGCTGCTCATCCGCTTCGCGCCCGCCGAGAGGCGCGCGAAGAAGTGGGCGACGACGGGGGCCGCGCTCGTCGTCGGCGGCTGGATCGTGCAGTCGCTGCTCTTCGAGGTCTACGTGACCTCGATCGCGAGTTTCCGAACGGCGGCCGGGACGCTGCTCGCGTTCCTCGTCGTGACCACGTTCTTCTCGGTCGCGGCGATGGTGCTCCTCGTCGGCATCGAGCTCGACGAGCTGCTGCGGCAGAACGCCTAGTTGCCGTTGCCCGCGTCGGGCGGCGGTGCGCCGGACGGACCGGTCGGGCCGGGCGGCGGCGGGGGCGGCGGCGCCGCGACCGTTGTGGTCGCCGGCGGAGGCGGCGGCGGCGCTGCCTCGGTGGTCGTCGGGGTGGTCGTGGTTGTCGTGGTGGTGACAACGGGGGCCGGCTTCGGCGCGGCGGCGACCGGACGCGTCGGCGTGGGCCTCGGCGGCTGCGGGGCCGCCGTCGTCGTCACGGGCTGCGTGCGCACGATCTTGGCCGCGTCGACGTGCGCGGGGGGCGGCGGCGGCGGGGTCGCCGTCGTCGTCGTGGTGGCCGTCGTCTGCGGCGAGTAGGAGACGGCGTAGGTCGAGCTCGTCGGGATCGAGCTCGGCTGCACGAACGGCTCGACCGGAGTGTGCGCGAGCGCGGCCGACATGAAGTCGTGCCAGATCTCCGCGGGGATCGTTCCGCCGACGACGCCGGAGACGCCTTCGACGTTGTCGAGCGGGAGCTCGCGTCCCGGGTAGCCGACCCACACGCAGGTCGCGAGCTGTGGTACGTAGCCGCAGAACCACGCGTCGACGAAGTTCTCGGCGGTACCCGTCTTTCCGGCGACGGGACGATTGCCCAGCGCCGCCGCCGTGCCCGTGCCGTACTGCACGACACGCTGGAGCACGTACGTGACGAGGTCGGCCGTCCGCTGCGGGATCGCGCGCTCGCCGTGCGGCTCGAGCCGGCCGAGGACGACGCCGCGCGGGCCGCGCACGAGCTGGAGCGCCTGCGGCGGGTAGTGGATTCCGCGCGCGGCGAACGTCGCGTACGCATCCGTCATCTCGAGCGGGTTGACGGGCTGCGTGCCGAGCGTGATCGAGCACACCGACTGCAGCGGGGTCGTGATACCCATGCGATGTGCAACCGGGATGACGTTCGACGGGCCGACGCGGTCGACGAGCTGCGCGTAGATCGTGTTCACCGAGTGCGCCGTCGCGTCGATCAGGTTCATCGTCCCCGCCGATTCGTCCGCGAAGTTGTGCGGCGTCCAAAGCACGCCGTTCGTGCCGCACTTCGGGTCGGGAATGGTGATCGACGGCGGGCCGTAGATGTAGGTGTAGAGCGACATCCCCCGATTCAACGCCGTCGCGAGCACGAACGGCTTGAACGAACTCCCGGCCTGGCGCGTGCTCTGCGTCGCCAGGTTGAACTTCAGCGTGCGCCCATCAGGGAGGTAGGTCTGCATCGCGCGGATCGCGCCGGTGCGCGGGTCGATGGCGACGAGCGCCGACGCAGGATCCTGCCGGTGCGGCAGATGCGACGCGATCGCCTTCAGCGCCGCCGCCTGCAGTCGCGGCTCGATCGTCGTCACGACGTGCAGTCCGCCTGCCTCGACGCGGCGCTCGCCGTACAGGTTGACGAGCTGCTGCTCCGCGTAGCCGAAGAAGTTGGTGTGCCGGATGTCGCTGTACAGCGTCCCGGGGTGCAGTCCGAGCGGCGTCGAGACGGCCCAGTCGTACTGCGCGCTGTTGATCGCGCCGGTCGTGAGCATGGCGCGCAGGACCTCGTTGCGGCGCGCGAGCGCGTCCTGGGGCTGCGTGAACGGGTCGTACACCGTCGGCGCCTGCGGCAACCCGGCCAGGAGCGCCGCCTGCGGCAGCGTCAGCTCGCGCGCGTGGCGCGAGAAGTACGTCTGCGCGCTGGCCTCTGCACCGTACGCGTGGTTTCCGTAGAAGACCTCGTTCAGGTACGCGGCGAGGATCTGGTTCTTGTTCAGCCTGCCGGCCAGCTTGTTCGCGAGACACGCCTCCTCGATCTTGCGGCCGAGCGTGTCCTTCGGCTTGCCGATGTAGAGGTTGCGCACGAGCTGCTGCGTGATCGTCGACCCACCTTCGACGACATGGCCCGCCTCCAGGTCGTGCCACGCCGCGCGGAGGATCGCGTGGTAGTCGACGCCGCCGTGGTGGAAGAAGCGGCGGTCCTCGATCGCAACCGTTCCCTTCGCAAGCCACGGCGAGATCGCCCAGAGCCCGAGCGGCTGGCGGTTCGTCGCGGACGGGACCGAGCCGAGCGACGTCCCGTCGGCGGCGTAGAGGAACGAGTTCTGTCCGAGCACGATCGGCCGCAGCTTGCCGAGCGAGCAGTTCGACAGCAGCACGGTCCCACCGACGCCCGCGCCTGCGACGCAGAGCACGACCAGGGCGGCGAGCCCGATGACCACGCGAAGAAGCGTCCGGTGCGTCTTCGGGCGGCGCCTGCGTGCCCGTTCGCGGGCACGTAGGCCTGCTTCGATGTCCCCCGGGAGTCCCACGACCCCTTTCTCGTCGATGGTGAAGTGCGAAAGAACGAAGCCCGGTCCCGCCGCCGCCACGGGCGGGACCGGGGTGAAGCTGAGCTCTAGTAGCCGGCGTCTTCCTCGATCACCGTGCGCCGCCCGCCGACCGGGCCGTCCGAGACC
Organism: Actinomycetota bacterium; assembly: GCA_019237315.1. Lineage (GTDB taxonomy): Bacteria > Actinomycetota > Thermoleophilia > Gaiellales > Gaiellaceae > PALSA-600. The sequence continues at coordinate 3,692 of JAFAHG010000225.1, read as the reverse complement.
GTGCGCCTGCGGCTGAAGTAGCCGGGGCCGGCCCACGACGACCAGAACATCAGGGACAGCAGGAGACCGACGATGCCAACCACGAGCAGGATGTACCCAATCGTGTGGATGTTGAAGCCATGCGTCGACGCGTTCACGGCCCACGCAAGGACCGCTCCCACGGCGATCAAGATCAAGCTCACTCCGATTCCCATGTCTTCCTCGCTAGTCGAAGGGACGGGGTTCGCCTACCACCAGGCGCCGCGGCTGCGGCCTCCGGCGGCTCCGGCGAAGAACGAGATCAGCCAGATGAGCGCGAGGACCGCCGCGACGATGAAGAGCCAGTGGAGCGTGAAGCCCACACCGAACGCGACGATCGCAAGCAGCGCGATCAGAACCAGCAAAAGCACGTCTTTCACCTCCCGATTGCTCGTCGTTGCCGGTCTAACGAACGTCCCTCCCGGGGAGATACGGGTTTGGCCCTTCGAAGCTGCGGAAACCTGTTAGCCCCTGAGCGAAAGGAGCAGACATGCCGGGCAAACGCGCGAGCGTCAAGAACGAGAAGCAGTACGAAGCGCTCAAGGAGAAGGGAATGTCCAAGGAGCGCGCGGCGAAGATCGCGAACTCGCCCGGCGCGTCGAGCCGGGGCGGAAAGAGCTCGTCGCACAGCAGCTCGTCCCAGGGCGGGACGACGGCTCAGAAGAAGGCGGCCGGCCGCAAGGGCGGCAAGGCGACGGCACGGAAGAGCTAGCCAGGCGCGGACGCCGGGGGCGCCTCGGGCGGCTGCTCGAGGTCGGCCGGACCGCGCGGCGCGCGCACGTCCTCCACATCCTGCGTGAGCTCGGGGTCGTCGGCACCGCTACGCCGACGCGCGAGGGCGCGCGCGAGTTCCGCGAGGCGCTCGAAGAGCTCGGGACGACGTTCGTCAAGCTGGGGCAGCTCCTGTCGTCCCGGCCCGAGTTCCTGCCCGACGTCTACATCCAGGAGCTCGCGCGGCTGACGGACGATGCGCCGCCGGTGCCATTCGCGGAGATCGAGCCGGTGATCGACGCAGACATCGGGCTGCACCACTTCGCGCGGCTCGATTCCGAGCCGCTCGCGTCGGCGTCGATCGCGCAGGTCCACGCTGCGCTCCTGAAGGACGGCCGCGAGGTCGTCGTCAAGGTGCGGCGGCCGGGGATCGAAGGGCAGGTCGACCTCGACCTCGAGCTGCTGCGGCGGGTCGCGGGACGGCTCGAGCGCCGTTCCGAGGTCGCGCGCGCCGTGCAGGCGCGTGCGCTCGCCGAGGAGCTCGAGGTGCACCTTCGCGGCGAGCTCGACTTCACGCAGGAGGCGCACAACACCGAGTTGATCGCCGAGCTCGCCGCCGACGAGGAGGCGATCGTGGTGCCGGCGGTGATCCGGCCGCTCGTCAGCGAGCGCGTGCTCGCGCTCGAGCGCATCGAGGGATCGAAGGTGGACCGCGACCTCCTCGCGGATCCCGAGCGTGCGCGCTTCCTCGCGCAGCACCTGTTCGACTTCTACATCCGGCAAGTGACGCTCGAGGGCTTCTACCACGCCGATCCGCATCGCGGGAACGTCCTCCTGACTCCCGACGGACGCCTCGCGTTGCTCGACTTCGGGCTGCTCGGACGCCTCGACGACGACACGCGCCGCTCGCTCGCGCTGCTCCTGCTCGCGCTCGCGCAGAACCGCGCCGACGACGCGGCGGAGCAGATCCTCTCCCTCTCGCTGACGCTGCTCGACGCGGACGAGCCGGGCTTCATCCACGACATGCGCAGGAAGCTGCCGCGCTACCACTGGCGGTCGCTGTCCGGCATCCAGACCGGCGCGGCGCTCGCGGACATGCAGCGCATGGCGCTCGAGCACCGCATCCGGCTGCCGACGAGCATCGCGCTCGTCGGGAAGACGCTCGCGCAGGCAGACGAGATCGCACGCACGCTCGACCCGGAGATGGACCCGGTCGAGGTGATCCGCGAGCAGACCGGGCGCATCGTCACGACCGAGGTGCAGCGCCGGCTCGAGCCGAACGCCCTGCTCGCGTTCGTCGCACCGCAGGTCGACGAGCTCGCACGCCTGCCGGGCCGCGTCGGGCGCACCATTGAGCGGCTCGAGACGGGAACCCTGAAGGTCGGCGTCATGCCGACGGATCTCGAGGACCTCGAGCACGTCATGCGCTCGACCGCGAATCGGATGGGCGCGGCGATGATCGTCGTCGGCCTGCTGATCTCCTCCGCTTTGATGGCGCGCGTGAACCACTGGATCTCGCTCGCCGGCTTCTGCCTCGCAGCCGCGATCGGTCTCTACATGCTCTGGAAGATCGCCCGTACCCCCGGCGAGCTCTGACCCTTTCGGCCATGTCCGGGGTCAGACCCCGGACATGCCCTGCGCGGACGTGTCCCTTTCAGCTCAGCTGCCGTTCAGGTTCAAGCCGTCGACGACGGCGAAGAACGCCTGCGCGTAGGGCGAGTGCTCCGTACGCGACCGCAGCTCGTCCCAGTCGATCTGCTCGCGCAGCGACCGCGCGATCTCGAGGCACGGGCCGAGGTCGAGATTGTGCTCGCGGAGCGCGAGGAGCTTCCCGGTGAGGATGTCGGTCACCGGCAGCGCCGGCACGACGATCGCGTACACCTCGACGGGCTCCGCACGCGCGAGCAGCTCGTCGTCGACGTCGCCGGTCGCGGGCCGGAAGATCAGGTCGACCATGACGCCGTTCGTGTCGAACGCCTTGTACAGCCATCCCTCCGGCGGCTTTTCCGAGCGAAAGCCGCGCTCCTCGAGCACCTCGAGCGCGCGCTCGGCGTCCTCGGGCTTCACGAGGAAGTCGACGTCGTGGCGCGTGTCGGCTCCCCCGCGCGCGTAGATCGCGACGCTTCCCGCGAGCGCGAACGGGATCTCGGCATCGCGCAGCGCCGCCGCTGCGTCCCGCATGGCAACGAGCATGGTTTCGAAGTCCGCAGACATGCGCAGAGCCGTACCCATGAACCGCCGGGTTGAGTCATGACAACCGTCCGGATCGCCGCGTCGGGCGACCTCCACGCGGGCACCGACGACGCCGAACGCCTGGCCGCGGCCTTCGCGAAGCTCGAGGGCGCAGCCGACCTCGCGCTCCTGGCGGGCGACCTCACCCAGCACGGCGAGATCGAGGAGGCGCGGGTCATCGCCGAGGCGTGTCGGCCGCTGTCGCTTCCCGTCGTCGCGATCCTCGGCAACCACGACTGGCACTCCGACCGCGCCGCGGAGATCGTGAAGACGCTCGGCGAGGCGGGGATCATCGTCCTCGACCGCGCGCACACGATCCTGCCGCTCGCCGGAACGACCATCGGCATCGTCGGCGTGAAGGGGTTCGTCGGCGGCTTCGGGAACACGTGGGCGAACTTCGGCGAGCCGATCTTCCGGGAGGCCTACCGCGAGACGACGCGCGACGTGGAGGCACTCGACGCGGGCCTGCGGGCAATTGCGGGCTGCGGTGTTCGCGTCGCTCTGCTGCACTACTCCCCCTCGGTCGACACCCTGCTCGGCGAGCCCGAGCGGATCTGGCTCGTCCTCGGCGCGGAGCGCCTCGCGGCGCCGATCTGCGAGCACGAGCCGCATCTCGTTGTCCACGGGCACGCGCACCATGGCTCGTTCGAAGGCTCGCTGAACGGCGTCCCCGTGCACAACGTCGCCGTGCAGGTGACGGGTCGCGACTTCTGGATCTTCGAGCTCGACGC
>JAFAHG010000141.1 GCA_019237315.1 Actinomycetota bacterium | reverse complement strand
CGAGGTGAGCGCGGTCAAGCCGTACGGCGACACGCTCGGCGACGGAGCCGTCCAGCTCTCGTTCACGCTTCCGATACCGTGGAGCGAAGCGGCCGACGAAGCGGCCCGGCAGCTCGTGACGTCGATGGGCTTCTCGGACGTCGCGGTCGCCGAGGGACGCGCGATCGCGACGAACTTCTCGTTCTTCGTCGTCTACGCGCGCACGCCGGCGAGCGTCGAGGTCTCGACGGTCGCGCCCGCCGCCGCGAGCGCGGCGCCGCTGTCGATGGAGCAGATCGACGAGCTGATCGCGCGGCGCGTCGGCCGCCGCCTGCGCGTCGCCGGCGCCTGCATCGGGACCGACGCGCATACGGTGGGGATCGATGCGATCCTCAACATGAAAGGGTACAAGGGCGACTACGGACTCGAACGCTATCGCGGCTTCGAGGTGTTCAACCTGGGGAGTCAGATCGCGGTCGAAGACTTGGTGCGTTTCGCGCGCGAGAAGGATGTCGACGCGATCCTCGCCTCGCAGGTCGTCACGCAGAAAGGGAGCGACGTGACGAACTTCACCGCGCTCGCCGAGCTGCTCGAAGCCGAGGGGTTGCGCGAGCGCGTCGTGCTGCTCGCGGGCGGGCCGCGCGTGACGAATCTGCTCGCGGCTGAGCTTGGATACGACGCGGGGTTTGGGCGTGGGACGGTGCCGAGCGACGTTGCGGCGTTCATCGCTCGCCGGTTTGCGGAACGCGTTACGTGAAGGCCGTGACGGTGGCCGTGCTTGCATTTGCGGCTTGCGCTGCGCCCGCGGGTGCGGTCGAGCGTGGGGCGCCGGTAGCAAAGCCGGTCGCGAACGGGGCGGTGTGGACGCAAGCGGAGGTGTCGGCGCTCGATCGTGAGGTCGATGCGCTCCTCGACGAGCCGCTGCTCGCGGGCGCGCACGTCGGGATGCTGGCGGTGGACGTGCGCGACGGACGCGTCGTGTACGCGCGGCGCGCCGACGACGTCGTGCAGCCGGCGTCGACGGCGAAGCTGATCGTGGGGAGCGTCGCACTCGAGGTGCTCGGCCCGGCGTGGCGCGCGCGCACGACGCTCTCGACCGACGGCACCGTCGGGAGCGACGGCGTCGTCCACGGCAATCTCATCCTGCGCGGCGGCGGCGATCCACTCTTGCGCGCCGCCGATCTGGACGCCGCCGCGGCGGCCTTAGCGAACGCCGGGATCACGAGCATCGACGGAGCCTTTCTGATCGACAACTCGCTCTTCGATCAAGCGCGCTACGCGCCGGGCTGGACGTGGGACGACTTTCCGTTCTACTACGCACCGAAGGTCAGCGGGATGATGCTCGAGGACGACGTCCTGCACGTCACCGTGACACCTGGGACGAGTGCAGGTGCGCCCGCGTCGATTGCGTGGGCGCCGCTCGCTGCCGCGGACACGCAACCCGAACCCGGTTGCCCTGCATGGAGCGACGACGTGCATTTGGTTTCGTCGGTCGTCACCGGCAACGCGCACGCCGAGGCAACCGACGACGTCGGGTGGGCGCCGTGCGGGGTCGTCGCCGTCACCGGCACGATCCCGCTCGGCGCGCGGCCCGACGTCATCGATGCGGCCGTGCCGAGCCCCGAACGGTACGTTCAACTCGTCTTCGACGCCGCGCTCGCCGCGCATCACGTCACGGTGACGCAGCCCGACGCGCGCACGCTGTACGGTGCGCCGGTCGTCACGAAGCCGGTGGCAAACGAAACGGCGCGCATCTTGTGGACGCACGACGGCGAGCCGTTGCGCGACCTCGTCGCGGACATGTGGTTCCCGTCCGACAATCTGGTCGCCGAGTCGCTGCTGCGGCAGATCGCCGTCGCCGCCAACGGTGCTCCCGGAAGTGCCGCGCACGGCACGCGCGCCGAGCTGAAGTGGCTTGCCTCGCTCGGCGTCGACGTCAAGCACGTGCGCCTGGTCGACGGCAGCGGGCTCTCGGCGTACGACCGCGTCACGCCGCGCACGCTGGTAACGATCTTGCGGCACGACTGGAGCTCGCCGCTCCACGACGTGATCCTCGACGACCTCCCGGTCGCGGGCGTGCGCGGGACGCTCGCCTCGTCGTGGCGCGGAACGGCGGCGGAACGGCACGTCTTCGCGAAGGACGGTGCGATGTCGCAAGTGCGCGGGCTCGCAGGGTTCGTCGAGACGCGCCGCCACGGCACGATCGTCTTCGCCCTCTCGATCGACGATTTTCTCGGCGACTACGCCGCGCTCGACGCGCTGCGCGGACGCGTCGTCGC
>JAFAHG010000276.1 GCA_019237315.1 Actinomycetota bacterium | reverse complement strand
ACCTTTTTTGACAACGCTGCCGGGCCTTCCTACCGTGGACGGCATGCGGCGTACCCTCCTCGTCACCATCGCCTCGCTTGCGTTCGCGCCTGCCGCGGGGGCCTGGACGTGGCCCGCCGACGGTCCGGTGCTGCAGACGTTCTCGTTCGACCGGGCGCATCCGTACGCGGGCGGGCAGCACAGAGCGGTGCAGGTGGGCGGGTCGGTCGGCGACGTGGTGGCGGCACCCGCGGCGGGCGTGGTCTCGTTCGCGGGCGTCGTTCCGGTCAGCGGACGCGCGGTCACGATCCAGACGGCCGACGGCCTCTCGGTGACGCTAACGCAGCTCGGCTCCGTCACGGTCGACAAGGGCGCGACTGTCGCCGAGGGCGACGGCGTCGGGACGATCGGGCCGCCGACGGACGCAGGCGCGCAGCCGTACGTCGAGCTCGGCGTCCGGACGACGGCCGACGAGGAGGGATACGTCGACCCGCTCTCGCTTCTGCCGCCGCGCGCGGCGCCGGTGCAGGCGCCTGCTCCCGCGGCGCCGCCACTCCCGTCTCCGCCTCCCGTCGCCGCGGCTTCCACACCGGTGGACGCGTCTGTCCCGCCGCCTGCGGGTGCCGATGCGACGCCGCCTCCGCCGGACGAATCGACTCAGACCGTCGAGCCGCCTGCGCTGCCCGAACCGCCCGCGGTGCTGCCGCCGGCCGCACCGATACCGCACGCAGAGGCGCCGGAACCCGCGGTGGTTACGGCCCCGTCCGTCGGCGCCAGCGCCCCGGTCGTGCGCGCACACCCGGTCCGGCCCGGGACGCCGGTGCGCGCCACTCCGAGCAGGGCGTTGCTCTTCCGCGTCCCGCCGGCGCGGGCAACGCCCACGCGGCGCGTGGTTTCGACACGCGTCGCGCCTCACCGAACGGCACCGGTCCCGGTGCCAGAGCCGGCAACACATCCGCAGACCGTGCGGCGCCCGGTCGTGACGGCGCAGGCTCCGGTCGTGAGCGGAGTCCTCATCGCGGCCCGTCGAGGATCCCCTTCGCGCGTGCCGTTCTCCCTTGCCGGACTCGTGCTGGCGTGCGTTCTCTCCTTGGTCGCGCTCGTGATCGGGCGGAGACCCGCTCGTATCATGGGCTGCGATGACGTACTACCTGACGACGCCGATCTACTACGTGAACGGGAAGCCGCACATCGGCCACGCCTACACGACGTGCGCCGCCGACATCCTCGTGCGGCATCGTCGCCAGCGCGGCGACGCGACGTTCTTCCTGACCGGCGTCGACGAGCACGCGACGAAGGTGTTCCGCGTTGCGGAGGAACAGGGGCTCCCGGTCCAGGAGTACGTGGACAGGATCGCCGAGGTCTGGCGCGAGCTGCCGCGACGGCTGAACGCGCAGCCCGACTTCTTCATCCGCACGAGCGATGACGGTCACAAGCGCTTCGTCCGTGACTTCCTGCAGCGGATCTACGACAACGGCGACGTCTACGAAGACGTCTACATCGGGCTCTACTGCGTCGGCTGCGAGGAGTTCAAGTCGGAGGACGAGCTCGTGGACGGGAAGTGCGCGATCCACGGCACCGTTCCGGAGCGCATCGAGGAGAAGAACTACTTCTTCCGGCTCTCGGCGTATCAGGAGCGGCTGCTCGAGCTGTACGACGCGCGGCCCGACTTCGTCCTTCCGCAGTTCCGGTTCAACGAGGCCCGCGCGTTCATCGCCGGGGGCCTGCAGGACTTCTCGATCAGCCGCGCGGGCCAGCCCTGGGGCATCCCGCTTCCGTGGGACGAAAGCCAGGTCGCATACGTCTGGGCCGACGCACTCATCAACTATCTGAGCGCGCTGACGTACGCACGGCCCGGCGAAGACCTGCGCGCGACGTTCTGGCCGGAGGTCCGCCACCTGATGGCGAAGGACATCCTGCGCTTCCACTGCGTCTACTGGCCCGCGATGCTGCTCGCCGCGGGCTACGACGTCCCGAAGCAGATCTTCGTCCATGGGTACCTGTTGCTCGACGACAAGAAGGTGTCGAAGTCGCTCGGCAACGTCGTCGACCCGCTCGAGCTGATCGACGTGTACGGAGCCGACGCCATTCGCTACTGGTGTGCGCGCGCGGTCTCGTTCGGCCAGGACGGGAGTGCGTCGATCGACGGTATCCACGAGCGCTACGAGCGCGAGCTCGGGAACGACCTCGGCAACCTGCTCTCGCGCACGACCGCGATGGTGGCGCGCTACCGCGACGGCCGCATCCCCGAGCGCTCCGGGAGAAACGACGAGCTGGCGGCCGCAGTCGACGAGATGCGCAGCGCTGTCGAGCGGCAACTGGACGTCTTCGACATCACGGGCGCCGCCGACTCGATCTGGCAGCTCGTCCGCTGGCTCAACCGCTACGTCACGGATCGGGCTCCGTGGGAGGTTGCGAAGGACGAGGCAAGGGCGAGGGAGCTCGACGCGATCCTGTACGACCTCGCCGACGGTCTCCGCGTCGTCTCGATCGCGCTCGCGTCGTACCTGCCCGAGACGGCTCCTCGGATCCTCGAGGCTCTGGGGCAACCCGTGGACCTCTCGTGGGTCAACGTGGACTACGGACGCCTCGTCGCGGCCGATGCCGTTGTGGGCGCGGCGCCGCTCTTTCCGCGCGTCGACGCACCCACGCCGGCCGGCGCGTGATCGACACGCACGCCCACCTCGAGGCCTCGGAGGCGCGCGAGGTGCTCGCGCGTGCGCGCGACGCCGGGGTGACCCGGGTGATCGACGTGGCGACGTCGCTCGACGGCGCACGCTCGTCGATCGCGCTCGCGTCGCGACTCGACGGCATCTACGCGTGTGTCGGCATCCATCCGCACAACGCGGCCGGGGAGGACGCCCGGAAGCTGGACAAGCTCGACGAGCTGATCGCCGACGAGCACGTCGTCGCAGTCGGCGAGATGGGGCTCGACTACTTCCGCGACTACGCGCCACGCGACGCGCAGCACCTTCTGTTCGAGGGGCAGCTCGAGCTCGCCCGCGTACACAGCAAGCCCGCCGTGATCCACACGCGCGCGGCCGACGACGACACGCTTGCCGTTTTGCGCGAGTTCGACGGCACCGTCGTCCTGCACTGCTTCTCGTCGCCGGCGCTGCTGAGGCCCGCGCTCGAGCGTGGGTGGTACGTCTCGTTCGCCGGCAACGTCACGTATCCGAACGCATACGACCTGCGTGCGTCGGCGCGCGGCGTCCCCGCTGACCGCCTGCTCGCCGAAACCGACAGCCCGTACCTCTCGCCGCAGCCGGTCCGCGGCCGGCCGAACGAGCCGGCCAACGTCGTGCACACGGTCGCGGCGCTCGCCGAGGCGCGCGGCGACGACGCGGATGAGCTCGCAGCGCAGATCGACCGGAACGCGACGGTCGCGTTCGGCTTGTGAGGGTGCTGCCGAAGAAGGAGCTCGGCCAGCACTTCCTCGTCGACGAGAACATCTTGCGCGTCGTCGAGCGGCTCGCAGGATTGGCACCCGACGACGTAGTCCTCGAGATCGGTCCCGGGCTCGGCGTGCTGACGCGATTCCTCGCCGAACGCGTGGCGCACGTGCACGCGGTCGAGATCGACCGCAGCCTCGAGGAGGCGCTCGCGGGCATTCCGAAGGTGGAGCTGCACTGGGGCGACGCCCTGGCGCTTCCCCTCAACTCCTATGTCCCGCAGGCCGTAAAGCTCGTGTCGAACTTGCCCTACAACGTCGCGACGCCGATCGTCGTCGAGAGCCTCGACCGCCTGCCGCACGTCCGATCGTGGTGCGTGATGGTCCAACGCGAGGTCGCCGACCGCTTCTTCGCCTCACCGAGGACAAAGGCGTACGGCGCGGTGTCCGTATTGCTGCAGCTCGCGACTGAACGGACCGGTTTCCACCCGGTCTCGCGCGAGGTCTTTCGGCCACGGCCGAACGTCGAGTCTGCGCTCGTCGCGTTCCGCCGCACTGGGCCCCTCATCGAGCCGTACGTGAAGAGGGTCGTCGAGGGCGCGTTCGCGCACCGACGCAAGACGCTCGCGAACTCGCTCGCGTTGAGCGGGCTCGTCTCGCGCGACGAGGCGGGCGACGCGCTCCGTGCGATCGGCGCCGATCCAACTGCACGCGCGGAAGTGCTCTTGCCCGCCCAGTTCGTTGCGCTCGCTGAGGCCCTGCGGTGAAGGCGCACGCGAAGATCAATCTTGCGCTCGTCGTCGGCCCGACGCGCACCGATGGCCTGCACGAGGTCGCGACGGTGCTGCAACGAATCGACCTCGCCGACGACGTCGAGCTCGAGCAGGCCGACAGACTCGAGGTGGTCGGGTTCCCGGACGACACCATCGTGCGGGGCGGCCTCGAGTCGCTTGCGCAGGCCGCCGGGGTCGACCCGCGCTGGCGCGTGCGCATCGAGAAGCGGATCCCGGTCGCGGCGGGTCTCGGCGGCGGCAGCTCCGATGCCGCGGCCGCGCTTCGTCTTGCGAACGAGACCCTCGTTGCGCCGCTGCCGCTGTTCGACCTCGCCGCGTCCCTCGGGGCAGACGTCCCGTTCTTCCTCGCCGATGGGCCCCAGCTCGCAACGGGAACGGGTGCGTCTCTCCGCCCCGTCGATCTCCCGCAGGACTACGTCGCCGTCCTCGTGTTCCCGGACGGTGTCGTGAAGGAGTCGACGGCAGCCGTGTACTCGAGGTTCACCGGGGCAGACGGATTCGCGGAGCGGCGGGCGCAACTCGATGCGGCGCTCGTGGCCGGCGACCTCTCTGCGCTGCCGAGAAACGACCTCGCGTCGTCGCCGCTCGCGGCGGAGCTCGAACGGCTCGGTGCCTTCCGCGCAGATGTCACGGGCGCCGGCCCGGTCGTCTACGGCCTCTTCCGGGACGAGACCGCGGCGAGCGACGCAGCCTCGGAGCTCGCCCGCGTGGGGCCCACGTGGGTCGCTCGGCCAGCGTGGTAGGTTCACCCCGATGAGGCACCCGGGCGAGCTCCTGCGCCGGCGGCGGATCCGGATCGCGTTGTGGATCGCGGTGATCGAGGGCCTCCTCACCGTCGTCCACGCACTGCCGCACATCGTGCTCTACGTCCTCGCTGTCGTGGCCATCGCGTTCTACGTGACCGCGGGACGCCACTACAAGTCGACGTTCGGACGGCAGCTCGCATGGATCTTCGCGGCCTCGCAGGCGCTCGCCGTCCTCGTGCCGATCGTCTGGTTCGCGGCCAAGTGGGCCGCGATACTCGCGATCGCTCTCATCGCCGTTGCCGCGCTCGTGTTCCTGTTCATGGAGCGGGACCACGCGCCGCAGGAATAGCGTCCAACCGCTCGTCGAAATTCACACTCTCGTGACGAAGGACACCTTGCGCCGCGCCCGACGCAGCGGGCATGCTCGCCGTGGGTGGCGGGTGGAGCTCCCCACCCAGGGTGGGGATGTGGGCGCGGAGGACGCGCGCACACGACAGAGCGGCCGCGGCGCGATGGATGCCGGACGGCCCTTCCTATACTCGGACGCGGTGGGGCGTAGCCAAGCGGTAAGGCAGCGGGTTTTGGTCCCGCGATCCCAGGTTCGAATCCTGGCGCCCCAGCCATCCCTCACGTGACCGACACTCCGCTCGCAGCCGTCGTCATGGCCGCCGGCCTTGGCACTCGCATGCGCTCCGCGGTGCCCAAGCACTTCCACCCGCTCCTCGGCCGGCGTCTCGTCGACTGGGTGATCGCCGCCGCGCGCGACGCCGGCGTTTCCCGCATCGTCGTCGTCACCTCCGCCGAGGCGCAGGACGCCTTCGAGGACGTCGAGACCGCCGTCCAGGAGCGGCCGCTCGGGACCGGCGACGCGGTCCGTTCGGCGCGCGACGCGCTCGCCGGCTTCGAAGGTGACGTCCTCGTGCTGAACGGCGACGTCCCGGCGCTGACGCCCACGCTGCTCGAGGAGCTCGTCGCGACGCACCGCGGCGAAGACGCAGCCGGCACCGTTCTCTCGTTCGAGCCGGCCGACCCGCGTGCGTACGGCCGCATCGTCCGCGACGCGCACGGCCGGCTCGCCCGCATCGTCGAGGCGCGTGACGCGACCGACGACGAGCTCGCCCTCGCCGAGGTGAACTCCGGCATCTATGTCTTCCGCGCCGCGAAGCTCTGGCCAGCGCTCGAGCGGCTCGAGCCGCACAACACGCAGGGCGAGCTGTACGTCACGGACACGCTCGGCTTCCTCGTCGGCGACGGCGACCGCGTCGCCGTCCACGTCGCGCCCGATCCGCTCGAGGTGGAGGGGATCAACACGCGCGAGGAGCTCGCCGTCGCGGCGGCGGGCCTCCGCGACCGCATCAACCGCGCGCACATGCTCGCGGGCGTCACCATCGTCGACCCGCAGAGCACCTGGATCGACGCCACGGTCGAGCTCGAGCCCGACACGACCGTCCACCCGTTCGTCGTGCTGCGCGGCTCGACGCGCGTCGCGACAGGGGCCGAGATCCTCCCGCACACGGTGGCCCTCGACGCCGTCATCGGCGGCGGGGCAACGGTCGGGCCGTTCTGTTACCTTCGCCCTGGGACCGTGCTCGAAGCCGATTCCAAAGCAGGCACCTTCGTCGAGCTCAAGAAGGCCCACGTCGGACGTGGCGCCAAGGTGCCGCATCTCTCGTACGTCGGCGACGCGGAGATCGGCGAGGGCACGAACATCGGCGCCGGCGCCATCACCGCGAACTTCCCGCACAAGCCCGGGCTGCCCAAGGGCCGGACGCGGATCGGCAAGAACGTCAGGACCGGCGTCCAGAATAGTTTCGTCGCCCCCGTGGACGTGGGAGACGGTGCATGGACTGCTGCCGGATCGGTGATCACGAAGAACGTCCCTGCCGATGCGCTCGCCGTCGCGCGCACGCGACAGGAGAACAAGGAGGGGTATGCAGCCCGGCACCGGAACGACTGAGCTCGTGCTTCCCGGCCTCGAGGTGAGCACGCACGACGTACCGAAGCCGGGACACTGGATCGAGCGCGGACCGCAGAAGCGCCTGATGGTGTTCGCGGGGCGGTCGCACCCCGAGCTGGCGGAGCGCATCGCCGGCCACCTCGGCGTCG
>JAFAHG010000155.1 GCA_019237315.1 Actinomycetota bacterium | reverse complement strand
CGCGGAAGGCGTCGCACATCTCGCCCATCGTGACGTACGCGCGCGCGGCGTCGACGATCGCGGGCATGAGGTTGCGGCGGTCGTGTGCCGCGTCCTCCTTCAGCCGGGCGAGCGCGACCTCGACGGCTTCCGAGTCCCTCCGCGCGCGGAGTCCCTGCACCCGCTCGTTCTGCTTGCGCTCGAGGGCCGGGTCGATCTTGAGGATCTCGAGCTCGGGCTCGTCCTCGCGCTGGTAGCGGTTGACGCCGACGACGACGCGTTCGCCCGCTTCGACCTCCGACTGGTACTGGAAGGACGCCTCGGCGATCTCCTTCTGGAAGAAGTTTTCCCGGATCGCCGCCACCACGCCGCCGAGCTTCTCGATCTGGTCGAAGTAGTCGAGCGCCTGACGCTCGAGCTCGTTCGTGAGCGCCTCGACGAAGTACGACCCCCCGACCGGATCCGCGGTGTCGACGACACCCGTCTCGTGCGCGATCACCTGCTGCGTGCGCAAAGCGATGCGCACCGCATCCTCCGTCGGCAGCGCGAGCGCCTCGTCGTAGGAGTTCGTGTGCAGCGACTGGCAGCCGCCGAGTACCGCGGCGAGCGCCTCGACGGCTGTGCGCACGATGTTCACCTCGGGCTGCTGCGCGGTCAGCGACACGCCGGCGGTCTGCGCGTGGAAGCGCATCAGCAGCGAGCGGTCCTCCTTCGCGCCGTAGCGATGCCGAAGCTCGCGCGCCCAGATACGCCGCGCTGCGCGGTACTTGGCGATCTCCTCGAAGAAGTCGATGTGCGCGTTGAAGAAGAACGACAGCCGCGGCGCGAACTCGTCGATGTCCAAGCCGCGCTCGAGCGCCCACTCGACGTACGTGAACCCGTTCGCGAGCGTGAACGCGAGCTCCTGCGCCGCCGTCGAACCCGCCTCGCGGATGTGGTACCCGGAGATCGACACCGGATGCATGCGCGGCAACTCGCGCGTCGACCACTCGATCATGTCCGTGACGAGCCGCATCGACGGGCGCGGCGGGAAGATGAACTCCTTCTGCGCGATGTACTCCTTGAGGATGTCGGTCTGCACGGTGCCGCGAAGCTCCGGGCGCGCCACGCCCTGGGCTTCGCCCACGCAGACGTAGAACGCGAGCAGGATCGCTGCCGGCGAGTTGATCGTCATCGACGTCGACACCTCGCCGAGCGGGATGCCGTCGAAGAGCACCTCCATGTCGGCGAGCGAATCGACTGCAACCCCTTCACGCCCGACCTCCCCGAGCGAGCGCGGATTGTCCGAGTCGTACCCCATCAGCGTGGGCATGTCGAACGCCGTCGAGAGACCCGTCTGCCCCTGCTCGAGCAGGTAGCGAAAGCGCCCGTTCGTCTCTGCCGCAGTGCCGAAGCCGGCGAACTGACGCATCGTCCAGAGCTTGCCGCGGTACATCGTCTCGTAGACCCCGCGCGCGAACGGATACGAACCCGGGTCGCCGAGGTCGCGTTCGTAGTCGACCTCGACGTCGTCCGCGCCGTACAGCGGCGCGACCTCGATGCCCGACATCGTCGAGTGAAGCTCGCGCGCACGCCGGTCCGTCGCCGCCACGCCCGTCATTCTAGGAACGGCGCTCAGGTCGTCGTGACGTGCACGTCGAGATGCACCGGCCCTGCGGCAGCCGTGCCGTTCGCTCCCCACATTGCGTGCATCGTGTCTCTCTGCGGGTCCCCGCCGTCATTCAGCTGAATCGTGAACGGCTGCCCAGCGCACGTGCCGCCGATCGTCGCGCCCGAGCCGACGATTGCGACGCTTGCGATGTCCGAACGATGATCGTCGCCGACGGCATCACACGCAGCCGTTCGCGGCCACTCGAGATGAACGTGCGCGCGCAGCGTCCCGTCCGGCGCGCACCGCGCATCGACCTGCACGTGAATGCCGCCGAACTGCCCGTCGGCGTGCACGTTGCCCGACTGGGCGCAGGACCCGTCGGCGTTCGGCTTCGTGACGGCGACGGCCACTGCCGGCGCGGTGTTCACGGCCGACCCCGCCTGACCGTCAGTGGTCGAGACGGACGCGGATGCCGACACGGAACCGACACCCAGCGTCGTCACGACCGCCGTCGCAGAAACGCTCTGCCCGGCGGGAATCGTCCCGAGGGAGCACGTTGCGACGAGCGTCGGCGGCACGACCGAGCACGTCCCCTGTCCGGCGCTCATCGCCGTGATGAGCCCGGGGCCCGATGCGTTCTCCATGAGCGTGACGTCGTGCGCATCGGCGTTCCCGTCGTTCTCGACCGTGACAGGGAACGACGCGTTGGCGCCGGCGGCAACGCTCGCAACGCTCGCCGCCGACGAGACGACGAGGCTCGGCGCGGGCGGCGGTACGCAGGCGACCGAACCGACGGGAACCTGGACCGTGTTCCCGCCGGCCACCGGCAGTCCAGCTGCAACGACGACCGCCGGCAGGTGCTGTACCGCCTCCCCCGTGAACGAGAAGGCGAATGAGCCGGACGAGTCGATCGTCACGGGGACCGGCTGCGTCGCTCTCGGCGCGCCCGTGTAGAGACTGTCACCGATCCAGACGACCGACTGCCCCGGGCCGCCGAAACCCGTCCCGTGGACGGTGAACGAGTAGCCGTACGGCCCTCCGGTGTAACACGCGACGTCCGTCACGACGATGTTTCCGGCGGCGCTTGCGACGGGCGCAGCTGCCAAACAGAGGGCAGTCACGCCGAGCGCGGCGACCACCGATGCAGACGCTCCCCCAGCGCGCCACACGGCGCCGTTCTCCCCCTGCCGCGCGAGTCACAAACGCCTGCACAAACACTCGAGAAACTACGGGCGGCCCGAAGGCCGCCCGTCAGAGCCTCAGTGGCGGAACGAGCTAGTCGTTCGAGATGTGGACGTCGAAGTGGTCCGGCGTACCCGTGATCCACGGAGCCGTCACGCTGTCGCCGTGGTTCGGCGCGTTGTTGTGCTCCCCGCCGTCCACCAGTGTGATCGTGTAGCTCGTTCCCGCGACGTTGACCACGACCGACGCCGTGTTGCCGCCTGTGATAGTGACGGACT
The DNA here is from genome assembly GCA_019237315.1 of Actinomycetota bacterium. Lineage (GTDB taxonomy): Bacteria > Actinomycetota > Thermoleophilia > Gaiellales > Gaiellaceae > PALSA-600. Next base: position 1,082 of record JAFAHG010000155.1, on the reverse strand, counting down.
GGACGTCGTGGTTGTGGTCGTCGGTCTTCGCCTCCCAGTGCACGCCGTTACCGCTGTCGAACTGCACGTTCGCGTGGTGGAGGTACGTCGTCGGATGGTGCGAATCGGCCGCGTCGCAGTCGGCGTCGACGTTCACGTGTGCGTCGACCTGATGCGCGTGCCCGTGGTCGTCGGTGGCCATGACCTTCCAGTGGCCTTCGCCGTGGACGTCACCGACGGCCGTGCAACCCGTGGCCGAGTTGATCGTCCAGGAGTACGTCGCAGGCGAGCTCGTGCCCCCCGGCCCGGTCGCCTCGACCTGGAACGTGTGCGAGCCGGTCGCGAGGCCCGAGTAGGTGGCCGGGCTCGTGCAGGATGCGAACGCGCCGTTGTCGATGCTGCACAGGAAACCGGTCGTGTTCGCGTCGCCGGCGAAGGACAGGCTGGCGCTCGTCGACGTCGTCGGCGACGTCGGCCCTGTCAGGTTCGTCGGGGTTCCGGGGGCAGGTGCGCTCACCGTCCACTGGAACGTGGCCGGAGTGCTGACCCCGCCCGGCCCGGTCGCCTCGACCTGGAACGAGTACGAGCCTGGGGTGAGGCCGAGGTACGTGACACCGCTCGCGCAGGTGACCCACGCGGAACCGTTGAGGCTGCACTGGTAGCCCGTGGTGTTGCCGTCGTCACTCTCGGGACCCCACGTGATCGACGCCGATGTGGCAGTCGTCGGCGAGCTCGGCCCGGCCAGGTTGGCAGGTTGAAGCGGCGCGGCAATCGTGCACGTGGCGGGCTGCGGAACCGTCAACGGCCCCGCCAGGACGTTCCAGTGGGTGTCGTAGACGACGACCGTCGCCGGCAGTGACTGGAACGGATTTTGCGCCGAGAACGGCAGAACGAACGAGCCCGTGGCGTCCGCCTGGACAGGGTTCACCTGGCCGTGGGGGTACTGCGAACTCGTATAGAGGCTGTCGTACACGGACGCCGCGATGAACGATCCGGGGCCGAAGCCGCTGCCGTTGATCGTGAACGAGTAGCCGGTGTTCGCGAGATGGGCGTCACATGTCGCCGTGACGTTCGTGACCGTGATCGACCCCGCCGCGAACGCG
>JAFAHG010000194.1 GCA_019237315.1 Actinomycetota bacterium | reverse complement strand
GAGCCCTTCCTGCACGCCCGGCGCCTGCCCGAAGAGGTAGGCGCGCTGGCCCGCGAGGGGTGCGAGCACGGGCAGCGACTCGAGGTGATGGCCTGCCTCGACGCACGCGCGGCATACACGCAGGTCGCGCTCGAGCGAGCGCAGACTTCGATACGACGAGCGCCGGCGCGTCACGAACCTAGAGTACGGCGGGTGCTGCCGCTCGAGTCGGTGCCGAACTTCTCGGAGGGGCGCGACGCCGTCACGATAGACGCGATCGCCGCCGCGTTCTCGACGCACGCGCGCCTGCTCGACGTGCACGCGGATCGCGACCACAATCGCAGCGTCTTCACCGTCGTCGGTACGGAGCACCAGCTCGTCGAAGGGCTGCTCGCGGCGGTGCGCGTCGCGCGCGAGCGCATCGACCTCCGCAGGCACGAAGGGGCGCACCCGCGCATCGGCGCCGCCGACGTCGTGCCGTTCGTCCCGATCGAGCCGCACGACATGGAGCGCGCGTGCAACGCCGCGCTCGTCCTTGGAGAGCGCGTCGGCGAGCTCGGCCTGCCGGTGTTCGTCTACGACCCGCCGGCGCGCGGGCCCGCGTACTACAGGCGCGGCGGGGTCGAGGAGCTCGCGCGGCGACTCGCCACGGGCGAGCTCGACCCCGACTTCGGACCGCACGAGCTCGACCCGTCGGCGGGCGGCGTCATCGTCGGTGCACGACGTCCGCTGATCGCGTTCAACGTCAACCTGCGCGGGTCCCTGGACGACGCGCGCGAGATCGCCGCCGTCGTGCGCGAGTCCGGCGGCGGCTTCCCCGGTGTCCGCGCGCTCGGGCTCGATCTGCCGAGCGCCGGGCTCGTGCAGGTCTCGATGAACGTCGAGGACTGGGAGGCCGCGGCGCTGCACGAGATCGTCGCGCGGATCGCACGCGAAGCCGCGGAGCGCGGGGCGGAGGTCGTCGGCTCGGAACTCGTCGGCCTGATGCCCGCCGGCGCCGCCGCGGCTGCCGCCGGAGCGGCGCTCCACATCGACGGTTTCGACGACTCGCGCGTGCTCGAGCTGCGCCTCCTCGAGGAGCTACGCTGACCACGTGCCGACCAGGAAACAGCGCAGGCAACGCGCGAAGACGTTCCGCCACGAGTACGACCTCGTCACCTACGACGACGAAGGGAACGAGGTCCCGTTCGAGGCGCCCGAGGTCCGCAAGGAGAAGGAGCCGGCGAAGGCCAAGACGCGCACGAACGCGCGGCCCGTGCGCGAGGTGCCGCCGCCGTCGTGGCGGCGCGCGGTCCGCCGAGGCGGTCTGATGGGGATCCTGCTGCTGCTCCTGATGCTGACGTTCGTGAAGGGAAGGCCGGTGATCCCGGTGATCTACGCGTTGCTCCTGATTCCGTTCACGTACTGGATGGACCGCTTCGCCTACCGCAACTACCTGCGGCGCACCGGCAAGGCTTCCTAGGCCGCGGGATAGTGTCCCGCGCCCGGCCAGGGCGACAGGATCAGCAGCACCCGCGCACCGCCGACGCTCGCGAGCGAATGCCGCTCGCCCGGGTCGAAGCGGAACAGCGACCCCGTCGACGCGTCGAACGAATCGCCGCCGGCACTGACCCGCACCGCGCCCTCGACGACGACGACCCACGCGTTCTCGCGCACCTGGTGCTCGCCGAGCTCTTGGCCCGGCGCGAGCACGACGAGCACGGCGCGCGCGCCTTCGTCCTGCGCGAGCACCACCGGATCGCGTGTGCCCTGGGGCGCGTCGATTCCGAGCAGGTCCCAGTGCTGCACCACGCAAGTCTAGACTCGGGCCCATGCCTGTCGTCGACCGCTTCGTCCTGTCAGCGTGGCAGTCGAATTGCTACGTCGTGCGCTCGGACCGTCGTGCGCAGGAAGCAGTCGTCGTCGATCCGGGCGGCGATCCGTCGGCGCTCCGCATCGAGCTCGCGCGCATGGGCGCGCGCGCCGCAGCCGTCTTCGTCACGCATACGGACGTCGACCACATCGCCGGCGTTGCCAACCTCGCGGGCGGGACCGGCGCCGAGGTGTGGGCGCCTGCCGCTGAGATGGAAGCGCTCACGACGGGGCAGACGCGCGGCACGTACGGAGTGACTCCGTACGCGGCGGAGCATGCGGTGAGCGACGGCGACCGCATCGTCGTCGCGGGCCTCGAGTTCGACGTCGTCGACGTCCCCGGCCACTCGGCCGGCCACGTCGCCTTCGTGACCGAGGGAATGATCTTCTCGGGCGACCTGCTCTTCGCCGGCTCCGTCGGGCGCGTCGACCTCCCGGGCGGGGACTGGGCCTCGTTGCTCACGTCGGTGCGCACGCTCGTCGAGCGCTACGGGCGCGATGCGGTCGTCTATCCCGGACACGGCGAGGCGACGACGCTCGGCCGCGAACTCGACACGAATCCCTTCCTCGCCGAGCTCCGCGCCGCGTGAGCTCCCGGTTCCAGGCGCCGCGCGGGACGCACGACGTGCTCCCCGCCGACCAGCCCCTGTGGCAACGCGTCACCGGCACGCTCGCGGAGGTCGCGGAGCTCTACGGCTACCGGCGCATCCAGACGCCGAACTTCGAGGAGACCGGCCTCTTCCAGCGCACGTCCGGATCGGGGTCCGACATCGTGCAGAAGGAGATGTACTCGTTCGAGGACCAGGGTGGGCGCGCGCTGACGCTGCGGCCGGAAGGGACCGCGCCGATCGCGCGTGCGTACGTCGAGCACGGCATGCACCGCGAACCGCAGCCGGTGAAGCTCTACACCGTCGCGCCGATGTACAGATACGCGGCGCCGCAGCAGGGCCGCTACCGCGAGCACTGGCAGTGCTCGGTCGAGGCGATCGGCTCCGGCGATCCGGCACTCGACGCGGAGGTGATCCAGCTCTACACCGAGTTCGCGCGACGGGTCGGGATCACGCAGTACGAGCTGCTGCTGAACTCGATCGGCGACGCGAACTGCCGCCCGCAGTACGTCGAGCGGCTGACCGCATGGCTCGACGACCACGCGGACGTCCTCGACGACGACGCGCGGGCGAAACGCGCGACGAATCCGCTGCGCGTGTTCGACGTGAAGAACCCGGCGGTGCGTGAGGCGCTGCGCGACGCGCCGAAGATCGGCGAGTCGCTGTGCGATGAATGTGCAGAGCATTTCGCCGCGGTGCGTCGTCACCTCGACGCGTACGGCGTCGCCTACACCGTCGAGCCGACGCTCGTGCGCGGCCTCGACTACTACACGCGCACCGTCTTCGAGTTCGTGGGCCCGGAGGAGAAGGCGCAGTCCGCGATCTGCTCGGGCGGCCGCTACGACGGCCTCGTCGCCGAGATCGGCGGCCCGGCGACGCCCGGGATCGGCTTCGGCGCCGGCATCGAGCGTGCATTGCTCGCACTCGGGAACGAAGGCATCACCGTCGAGCAGCAACCGCTCGACGTCTTCTTCGCGGTGGAGCCGGGGCAGACCGCAGCGACGGCGCTCGCGGACGTGCGCCGTGCGGGATTCTCCGCCGACACCGACTACGCCGGGCGTTCGATGAAGGGTCAGTTGACCCAGGGTGCGCGTGCCGCGCGCCGGGTCGTGGTCGTAGCCGCGGACGGATGGACGCTGCGCTCTCCCGGCGAGCGCGACCGGGCGATCGATCTCGACGGCCTGCTCGGGGAGCTTCGCGCGTGAACTGGCGCGACGCAGCCGGCTCCTCGCTGCGCCCTGCGGACGAAGGCCGCGAGGTGACGCTTGCCGGGTGGGTCGCGCGCCGCCGCGACCACGGAGGCCTCGTCTTCGTCGACCTCCGCGACGAGGGCGGCGTCGTGCAGCTCGTCATCAACCCCGAGGTCTCGGCAGACGCCGCGGACGTCGCGCACGAGCTGCGCAATGAGTTCGTCATCCGCGCCCGCGGCACCGTCGTCGCGCGCGCGGCGGAGACCGTGAACCCCGCGATGGCCACGGGCGAGATCGAGGTGCAAGTGAGCGAGCTCGAGATCCTGTCGCGTTCGGTACCGCTTCCGTTCCAGCTCGACGAGGAGGGAGTCGACGAGACGCTGCGGTTGCGCTACCGGTGGCTCGACCTGCGCCGCGACAAGATGCAGCGCAACGTGCGCATCCGCGCGCAGCTCGTGCGCGTGATCCGCGAGGAGATGGAGGCTGCGGGCTTCGTCGACATCCAGACGCCGGTGATGGCGAAGCCGACGCCGGAGGGTGCGCGCGACTTCCTCGTGCCGAGCCGGCTGCAGCCCGGCCGCTTCTACGCGCTTCCGCAGAGCCCGCAGATCTACAAGCAGCTGCTCGTCATCTCCGGGTTCGAGCGCTACTACCAGATCGCGATCTGTTTCCGCGACGAGGATCTGCGCGCGGACCGGCTGCAGGAGATCACGCAGCTCGACGTCGAGATGGCGTTCCCGGACCGCGAGTTTCTCTTCGCGCTGGTCGAGCGGATCATGGTGCGCTTGTGGCGCGAGATCCGCGGCGTCGAGCTCGTTTCGCCGTTCCCGCGGCTGACCTGGGAAGAGGCGGACCTCCGTTACGGGTCAGACAAGCCCGACCTCCGCTTCGGGCTCGAGATCGAAGACGCGACGGAGGCCACCCGCGGCTCGCAGTTCGGGGTGTTCGCCGGCGCGCCCGCAGTGCGCTTCCTCCGTGTGCCGAAGGAGTTGTCGCGCGGCGAGCTCGCGAAGCTCGAAGAGGTCGCGAAGGCGTGGGGCGCGAAAGGTCTTGCCTACCTCGTCTACGACGAGGCGGGGGAAGTCCGCTCGCCGATCGCGAAGTTCCTCTCGGACGCCGAGCTCGAGCGCTTCGGCCGCGAGCCGTCGACGTCGGTGCTCTTCGCGGCGGACACACCCGCGATGGTGTCGCGCGTCCTCGGAGCGCTGCGACTGCATCTCGGCACCGAGCTCGGCCTGATCGACACCGACGCCCAGCGCTTCGTCTGGATCACCAACTTCCCGATGTTCGAGCGCGACGAGGAGAACGACCGCTGGGACGCCGTCCACCACCCGTTCACCCGGCCGACCCCGGAGAGCGTCGCCCTGCTCGACAGCGATCCCGGTGGCGCGAAGGCCGTCGCCTACGACCTGGTCGCGAACGGGATCGAGGTCGCCGGCGGGTCGTTCCGGATCCACGAGCCCGAGCTGCAGGCGAAGGTCTTCGACCTGCTGCGCATCTCCGCGGAGGAGCAGCGCCTGAAGTTCGGGTTCCTTCTGGACGCGCTCGCCATGGGTGCCCCGCCGCACGGGGGCATCGCCTCGGGGATCGAACGGCTGCTGATGGCGCTCCTCGACGAGCCCTTCATCCGCGAGCTGGTGGCGTTCCCCAAGAACCAGGCCGGGGCGGATCCGATGTCCGGCGCCCCGACGGACGTGGCCGCCGGGCAACTCGCCGAGCTCGGGATCGCCCTCAAAGGCCCTCCAAAATTGTAAAGATTCAGACCCCTTTCAGACGGAACCCGCCGAGGCCGTTCCTATACTGGCTTCGGGCGTTGCGCTGCGGCGTGCAGCGCCCGCGTTGCCATGTCGACTCCCGAACAAGGCCAACAGCAATCTCCGGTCGCGGCGCTCACGCCGCTTCCTCGTCTCGAGGATCTGCCGCGGACCCGTTCGGGCGACTACGAGCCCGATGCGGTCCGGGACGCGTTCGACGCCTTTCGACGTCACACCCTACAACTGCAGGCCCAGCTCCGGGTCCTCCAGGCTGCAGGCCGCACGGGAAGCGTCGAGCCGACGGGTCATGCCGTCCGCATGGACGCGCTGCACCTCATCCGGGCCGCCGCCGAGTTCGCCGACGTCCTCGAGCGCGACGCCCAGGCTGCCTCCGCGGCGCAGATCGCGCGGACGGAGGAGGAGGTCCGCAAGCGCCAGCGCGACCTGCAGGCCCGCGAGGTCGAGGTCGGGCGAGTGCGGAGCGACGCCGAGCGTCAGGCCAACGAGATCCTCGCCGCAGCGCGGAACGAGGCACGCGACCTCAAGGCGGCCGCGGAGCGCGACGCGCAGGCGGAGGTCCGCGAGGCCGAGGCTCGCGGCGCGCGCCTCATCGAACAGTCCCGCCATCAGGCGACGGAGCTCACGAACGCGGCCCGCGCGGAAGTCGAGCAGACGCTCGACTGGGCGCGGGCGCATGCGACGGCGGTCATCAACCGCGCGCAAGCGGCGGTCGAAGAGCTCCTCGCCGCGGCAGGGCTCGGTCCGGACGCGCTTCGCGAGGTCTCGGACGCGATCGTGCAGGCCGCGCGCTCGAGCGTGCAGGCCGACGCCGCGCCGCCGGCTCCGCCGCGACCGGCCCCGCAGGCCGCGCCCGCGGGCGACGACGGGGAGAGGTCGTAGCCGTGTCGCACCGTGGAGTCGCACGGTTTGCCGTCGAGGCCATGATCCTCGTCGCGGTCGCGGCCGCCGCGACCGCGGCGCATCTCCGCGCGGTCGTGATCGGCGCGCTCCTCCTCCTCGCGTGGGCCGTCGTCGCGGTGCTCGAGTGGGCGCTCGCACAGACCGAGCCGCACTACGGAAGCGGTATGCCGCCGCGCTACTACGTTCCCCAGACTCGTCTGCCGCGGCGACGGTACGTCTCCACTGCGACAGCACCGACACTCGTCTTGCCCCCGGCGACCGAGCCCGCGACGCCGGCGCCGGTGCGGCTCCCGGCGCCACACGCCCATCCCGCGTGGCCCCAGCGAGAGGAGCCGGCGTGGTTCGAGCCCGAGGTCGAGCCCGAGGTCGTCGCGGCCGAGGCCGTGCCCGAGGTCGTCGACGAGGTGACGCCGCTGGAGACGGTGGAGGACCTGCCGCTCGTGGAACCAGCCGAGGACCTGCCCGTTGCCGTCGATCCGAGCTGGCTGCCGCGTGCCGACCGCCCCGAGCGGCGGGCGCCGGGCGCGGACTGGTTCGACGCCGAGCTTCCGGGCGGAGCCGTCCTCGAGCCCGTGCGGCACGAGGCCGACGAGGTGTTCGACGAGCCCGAAGAGCGGATCGACGAGTTCGAGCAGCACGTCCTGGAGGCCTTGGCGGAGCCGGAGCGCGAGCCCGTCGCGGAGATCGTCGAACCTTCGGCCGACGAGCCGGAGCCCGACCAGGACGTCGACTACTACCGCCGGCTCGCCGACGAGCTCCGGTCGACTGCGTTCGAGCCGTCCTGGTTCGACGCCGAGCTGCCCGGCTCCGACGTGCCCGCCGCGCCCCTGCCCGACGGCGACACCCTGCTTCGGCAGGCATTCGAGGAGCTCGACCTCGAATGGACAGCCGAGGCCGCGCCGGTGCCGGAGCCGCGCGCCGAACCGCAGTGGGACGAGCCCGAGACGATCCGCCCGGACGAGGAGGAGGAGGACGTCGTGATCGACTTCCGGAAGGCTGCCGCCGAGCTCGCCCTGCAGCCGGGCGCGTGGGCCGACTGGTTCACGGCCGAGCTCCCGGGCGCAGAGCCGACCGTGGACGTCTTCGCCGCGACGGATGAGGACGGCGAAGGCGGCGACGACGACGGGCCTTCGCCCGGATGGAGATTCCTGGCGGGCCGCAAGCGCAGCCACTAGTTCGTGACCGTCCTCCGCCGCCCCGCGCCCCGCTTCGTCGTCTGGGCAGTGGTTCTCGTAGCGGTCGCAGCCGCAGCAGGCATGGCTGGGCTCCCGGCGTGGGCGATCGGGGTGATCGAGCTCGGCGCCTGGCTCGCGGCCGCCGTATGCGAACGCGTCATCTCGCAGGTCGACGCGCGGCAACGGGCCCCGGCCGCACTCCCCGAGCCGGTGGTGCAGCGGGCCGCAGCACCTCCGGCGCCACCGGTGGTCGCGTCGACTCCCCGGCCTGCGCCGCAGCCGAACCCCGCGCCCGATCCGCTCGCCGAAAGCGTGCGTCCGCCCGCGCCGGCGCCGCCCCCGCCCGCGCCTCCGGAGCCGCCGCCCCCGCCTGCGCCCAGGCCTACGGCTCCGCGGCCCACCGGCGGACGCTGGAACATGCAGATGCTCGAGCAGCTCGCGCGCCGGCATGCCCCGGGGGACGAGGAGCTCCAGTATCTCCTCGTCTACCTCCGCGACTACACGGACGCAGACGGTCTCCTTCCCGCATCCTTCGACAGTCTGGTGCGCGAGTCGTTCGGCTCCCTTCTCGACCGCGCATGAGGGCACGGCTCGCGCAGCGCGAGGCGGCGCTCGCCCTCGTTGCCTTGCTCGCCGGCGTCGTCGCCGCGGCGATCGTCTTCAGCACGCGCGGCCGGGCGCACGGCCTGCCGGTCCCGGTCGGGTCCTACACGGGGCTTGCGGCCGCGATGAGCCCGAGTGCCGTTGGCCGGCGAACGTCGTGCGGTATCGAGCTCACCTCGGAGACGCAGGGTGTGGCCCACCCGGTCCTGCCGTGTGGCACGCGCATCTACATCACCTACGACGGCGTCACGGTCCTGACGCAGGTCGTCGCACACCGCTTCGTCGTGGGCGCGCAGTTCGCGTTCACGCCCGCGCTCGCCGGGCGACTCGATCTCACCGGGGTGCGCGCCATCACGTGGAGCTACGCGCAGTCGAATTAGCCGGCGCTAGAGTGGTCTGCGGGAGTACCCGACCCCGTTCGTAGCGCCGCGACACCATGTAGAACCAACGCGACGTGTAAGGGAGCTCGTGTCGGTCTCGGTGATTCCGTGCCGGAGGCCGTGCGGCACCCACCTGGCTTGCCAGGTTCACACGGACGTGGCCGAACGGCGGGGTCGGGGTGCTCTCCTTGTACGCTGCGTCGATGCAGGAGCTCTTCGGTGACTCCTCGCGCGGGGGAGACTGGGCAGCCGTTCGCCTCACCGTCGACGGCGGACGTGTCGTCGCGGCGGACGCCCCCGGGATCGCACGCGACCTCGTCGGTCTGACGCTCCTCGAGGCCGCCGCAGTCGGCGGCGACGAGCTCGCCGTCGACGCGCTCGCGAACGCGATCGGGCCGCACGTCGCGGCAGCGCCCTCACCGGGCCGCGTCGCGGTCGCGATGAGCGGCGGCGTCGACAGCGCGGTCGCGCTGCTCGCCGCGGGCCGCGCAGCGGTCGGCGTCACGTTGCGGCTCTGGCTCGATCCGAACGGGCCCGACGCGGAGCGGGCCTGCTGCTCCCCGGCGGCGGTGATCGCCGCACGCGCGACGTGTCACGCAGTCGGGCTCCCGCACGTCACGCTCGACCTGCGTGAGGCCTTTCGCGCGTCCGTGGTCGAGCCCTTCGTACGCGGGTACGCCGACGGCGAGACGCCGAATCCGTGCGTCCGCTGCAACGGCGCCTTTCGCTTCGACGAGCTGCTCGCCTTCGCGGACCGCGTCGGCGCTACGAAGCTCGCTACGGGCCACTACGCGCGCATCGTCGAGCGCGACGGACACCGCCTTCTCGCGCGGGCCGCGGACACCGGCAAGGACCAGAGCTACATGCTCGCCACGCTCGATCCGGCGTTCCTCGACCGCCTCTGGTTCCCGCTCGGAGAGCAGACGAAGACGGAGACCCGTGCGCAGGCAGCCGCCGCTGGTCTCGCCGTCGCCGATCGCACCGAGAGCCAGGAGGCGTGCTTCCTCGCCGGCGCGGACTACCGCGACTTCCTCTCGCGGCACGGCGTGTCTCGTGCGGCAGGGCCGATCGTCGACGAGTCCGGACGGGTGGTGGGCACGCATGACGGCCACTGGCGTTACACGGTCGGGCAGCGGCGGGGGCTCGGCGTCGCCGCCCGCGAGCCGCTGTACGCGATCTCGGCGGACGCCGCGACGAACACGCT
>JAFAHG010000172.1 GCA_019237315.1 Actinomycetota bacterium | reverse complement strand
GAGGACGCGGCGCACGCGCTCGAGTCGCGCTACCGGGGGCGCAAGGTCGGGTCGATCTCGACCGTCACGTGCTTCTCGCTCTATGCAACGAAGAACATGGCGGCGGGAGAGGGTGGTCTGCTCGCGACGAACGACGACGCGGTCGCGCAGGCGGTCGACGACCTGCGCGTGATGCGCCGTGGCCACGGGTCGCTGTACGACATCCCCGTGCCGGGCTACAAGGCGAACCTCTCCGACGTGCTCGCGGCGATCGCGCTCGTCCAGTTCGAGAAGCTCGACCGGCACCGCGCGATCCGGGAGCGTCATTTCGCGGCGTACGACGAGGCGGTCTCCGAGCTCGACGGCATCGAGCCGGTTGCGCGCGATCCGCGCGACCTCCACGCGCTGCACCTCTACGTCGTGCGGATCGACGCCGAGCGCGCGGGCGCGACGCGCGACGACTACCAGCGCGCGCTCGCGGAGGAGAACATCGGCACGTCGATCCACTTCCTGCCGGTGCATCAGCTCAGTGCGTATCGCGACGTCCCGCACGGCCCGCTGCCCGTGACGGAGCGTGCCGGAGCCGAGGTGCTCTCGCTCCCGCTCTCGCCCGCGCACTCCGACGACGACGTGCAGGACGCGGTCGACGCGCTGCGCCGCGTGCACGAGCGCTTCACGCGATGCTGAAGAACAAGTGGGTGCGTGTCGGGGCCACGGTCGTGGTCACCGGCGCTGCGATCGCGTACATCGTCTCGAAGATCGACCTCGGGAAGACGGCGCACATCATCGGCAACGCCGACCCGGGGTGGCTCGCGCTCACCGCGCTCCTCACGTTCGTGACGGTGCCGCCGCAGGCGTGGCGCTGGCAGCTCCTTCTGCGCGTGCGCGACGTGCACGAGCCTCTCGGCTGGCTGACGCGAGCGTACTTCGTGTCGTACGCGGTCGGGCAGATCCTGCCGACGGCGGTCGGCGGCGACGCGTCGCGCATCTACGAGACGACCAAGCGCCATCCAGGCTACGGATCGCCGATCGCGGGCTCGGTGCTGCTCGAACGCGCACTCGGCGGCGCCGTCACGCTCGTCCTCGCCGGCGTCGGCTTCCTGCTCGCGATCGGCAGCTACAACATCGGCGCGTACCTCTGGGTGGAGGCGCTCTTCGTCGGCCTGACGATCCTCGCGGGCATCGTCCTCTTCTCGCGTCGCATTCGCGCACTGCTGCGCTTCTCCGTGCCGCTGCTACGGCGGATCCGCGTCGAGCGGATCGTGCGCCTCGTGTACGAGGGGATCCACGGCTACCGCGAGCACCTGCCGACGCTGGCGACGGTGTCGCTCGTCACCGCGGGTGCGCAGTTCGCGCGCATCGTCGCGATCTGGGCCTCCGCGCACGCCGTCGGCATCCACCTGTCGCTGCGCCCGTACATCGTGCTCGGGCCGCTGCTCTTCCTCGTGATGCTCGTGCCGTTCACGATCAACGGGCTCGCTGTGCGCGAGGCGTTCTTCGTCAACTTCCTCGGCAAGCTCGGCGTGTCGCCCGACCCGGCGTTCGCGTGCGGCTTCCTCTTCTTCGTGATGACGGTGCTGCTCGCGCTGCCCGGGCTCTTCGTCATCCTCTGGGAGGGGATGCGGAGGCGCGCGCCCGCGTCGGTTGCGGATGTCTGACGTTTCGGTCGTCGTCGTCACCTACAACGCGCGGCCCTGGCTCGAGCGCTGTCTCGAGTCGGTGCGCGGGCACGAGACGATCGTCGTCGACCACGGCTCGACAGACGGGACGCTCGAGCTCGTGCGCGAGCGCTTTCCCGACGCGCGCGTGCTCGAGCAGGAGAACGTCGGGATGGGCGCCGGCAACAACGCGGGGATGCGCGTCGCGGGCGGGCGCTACTTCTTCCTGCTGAACCCGGACGCGTGGGTGACGGACGGCGCGCTCGAACGGCTCGTCGCGTTCGCCGACGCGCGGCCGTCGGCGGCCGTCGTCGCACCGCGCCTGCGTAACACCGACGGCTCTCTGCAGCGATCGGTGCGCGGGTTTCCGACGGTGTGGCGGCTCGCGACGGAGTACCTCTTCCTGCGCAAGCTCGCGCCGCGCACGCGCCTCCTGAATCCGCTGTATGCAGGACATTTCCGGCACGACCACGCGCGGGAGGTCGACTGGGTGTCGGGCGCCGCGCTGCTCGTCCGGCGCGAGGCAGCCGACGAGGTGGGGCTCTTCGACGAGAGCTACTTCATGTTCAGCGAGGAGGCCGACTGGATGTTCCGTTTTCACGAGGCGGACTGGAGCGTGTGGTTCTGTCCCGATGCCGAGGTCGTGCACGTCGGCGGCGCCTCGCACGGCGGGCGGCTGTACGTCGAGAACCTGCGCGGGCAGCTGCGCTTCCTCGCGAAGCACCGCGGCGTGCGCGAGGCCGAACGCGGGCGGCGCATGCTGCTCTTCGCGCTGCGGCTTCGCGTGCGTCTGTTCCGCGGCGAGCGACGTCAGTCCTACCGCGACGGTGTGCGCTTCCTCGCCTCGGTCGACGTGCGCTCGCTGTCGTGACCGACTACCTGCGTCTCGGCATCGCGACGCTGCTCGTCCTCGCGCCGGGGCGGCTCGTCGCGCACGCGCTCGGTCAGCGGTCGAGCTCGGCGACGCTCGCGTGGGGGACTGCGGCGATCTTCGTCGCGTGGACGGTCGTGTTCGTCGTGCACGGGACGATCTGGCTCGCGGTCGGCGTGCTCGCGGCGATCGGCGTCGTCGCCGCGGTCGCAGGCGCACGCGGCCCGCGCGCGTTCGGCCGCCGGCCAGCCGCGCACGGGCTCGTGCTGCTCGGCGGCATCGTGCTCGGGATCCTGCTGTGGCACGTCGCGGGGGTCGTCGGCGGCGACGGGCTCTTCCACCTCGCGCGGGTGCGCAAGCTCGTCGACCTCGGCGACCTGCACCTGCGCACGGTGGACGAGTTCAAGGACGGCGGTCTGCACCCGGGCTATGCGTTCCCGCTCTGGCACGGCTTCGACGCGCTCGTCGCGAAGATCAGCGGGCTCGACCCGTACGTCGTGATCGACCACGAAGCGGCGCTCCTCGCACCGCTCGCCTGCCTCGTCGCGTTCGAGGCCGGGCTCGCGGTGTTCGGGACGGCGGGCGCGGGGCTCGCGACGCTCGCCGGATCGCTCGGTCTCTACCTCTTCGCGCAGGGCCACGGAGGGTCGTTCGCGACGCTGCCGCTGCCGGCGACCGCAGCGAAGCAGCTCTTCGTCCCGGCCGGCGTCGCGCTCTTCTTCGGGTACGCGGAGACGCGACGACGCGCCACGCTGGCTGCCCTGGCCGTGACCTTCGGCGCGCTCGCGCTCGTGCACGCGACCTACGCGATGTTCGCGCTGCTGCCGCTCGCCGCATACGCGATCGTGCGCCTGCGCGAGTGGCGGACGTCGGCGGCGGCGCTCGCCGCGGCGATCGTGCCGACAGGTCTCGTGTTGCTCTGGATCAAGCCGCTCGTCGACGAAACGCTCACGCACAACCCCACGGGGAGCAACCTCGCGGCGCAGCTGCAGCACTACGCGCTCGATCTGCAGGTCTGGTCGGTGCACCGATTCCGCGTGCAGCCTGCGCTGATCGGCCGGTCGGGCGCGGTCGCCGTCGCCGCCCTCGCACTCGTCCCGCTCGCGGCGTTCGCTGCGCGCCGCCGCTGGAGCGCGTACGTGCTCGCCGGCGCCGTGTCGCTCCTTGCGCTCGAGCTCGTGCCGACCCTCTACGTGCACTTCTCGAAGCTCTTCTCGCTGTCGCAGTCGCGCCGCGCGGCGGGGTTCATCCCGTTCGCGTTTGCGTTCGCGGGCGGGCTTTCGCTGCTTGCGCGGACGTGGCTCGTGGTGCCGGGTGCCCTTGCCGCGGGGATCGTGCTGCAGCATGAGTGGCCGGGCGACTTCGTCTACGGGTTGCGCCACGGCGGGCCGCCTGCGGTCACGTGGTGGGCGTTCGGAGGGGGCGCCGCCGCGCTCGTCGCGATGCCCTTCTTCCGCAAGCGCGTCGTGCGCGAGTGGCCGGGCCGGGCGGCCCTCGCAGCCGCGCTCTTCGTCGTCCCGGTCGCGGTGCACGGGTTCCGCGACTGGACGCCGTTCTACCCGGTCGACGAGTTCGCGCTTCCCCCCGCCGTCGCCGCCGCCGTGAAGAAGCTCCCGCCGCGTGCCGTCGTGATCGCCTCCCCGCGGGCGAGCTACCGCATCGCCGCCGACGCGCCCGTCTACGTCGTCGACGCGCCGCCCGTCCACGTGGCGAACACGCGGGCGAACCGGCCGTACGTGCGGGTGCAGGACGTCACCCGCTGGCTGCGGACGAACGACCCGGCTATTCCCCGCAAGTACGGGGCAACGTGGGCCTACCGAGGCGGGCGCCTCTATCGTCTGAACCGGTGAAAGTCCTGCTCGTGACGCTCTACTTCCCGCCGGCGGGCGGCGGCGGCGTGCAGCGGCCGCTCAAGTTCGCGACGCACCTGCCGGAACTCGGGATCGAAACGCACGTGCTCGCACCCGACGACCCGAAGTGGATCCACCGCGACGAGGACCTCGCACCGCCGACGCTCGCGTGGGTGCACCGGGCGCGCTACGTCGGTCCGGTCGGCCGCAAGCCCGCCGAGGAGCTGCACGGCACGACGGGTCTCGACCGGCTGCAGCGGCAGGCGGCGCTCCTCGGGCGGCGGTTCCTCGTGCCGGACGAGAACGTGTCGTGGAACGTCACCGCGATTCCCACCGCGATCCGCATCGTGCGGCGCGAGGGGATCGACGTCGTGATCACGACGTCGCCGCCGTCGTCGGTGCACCTGATCGGCGCGGCCGTGAAGCGGGCGACCGGAGTGCGGTGGGTCGCCGACCTGCGCGACTCGCTCGTCGCGCACCCGCACCGGCGCGCGGAGCGGCTCGTCGTGCGGGCGAAGGAGCAGACCGAGCACCTGGTCGCGAAGCTCGTCGCGAGCCAGGCGGACGCGATCGTCGCGGTGTCGGAGTCGATCGCGGAGGAGATGCGGGCGCGGTCGCCGCGCGGCCCGGTCGTGCACGTCTCGAACGGTTCCGACTTCGACGACTTCGCGGGGCTCGACTACCGGCGCGGCGAGTCGTTCCGCATCACGCACACGGGGTCGTTCTTCGGCAGGCGCGATCCGCGGCCGTTCCTGACCGCGCTCGCGCAGGTCGACGGCGTCGTCGCCCGCTTCGTCGGCGACTTCCGCGCCGCCGACCTCGAGTGGGCGGAGGGGCTCGGGCTCGGCGACCGGCTGGAGCTGATCCCCTACGTACCGCGTCGACGCTCGCTTGGGCTGCAGCGTGACTCGGAGGCGCTGCTGCTCCTCATCCCGGAGGCCGACGGCCGGGGCCGCGGTGTGCTCTCGGGGAAGGTGTTCGAGTACCTCGCGGCGGAGCGGCCGATCCTCGCGCTCGTGCCAACGGACGGCGCCGCTGCGCGCCTGCTCGAGGAGACGGGCGCGAGTGTCGTCGTCGCGCCGGAGGACGTCGAGGGGACGGTGCGGGCGCTGACCGACCTGCGCGACCGCTGGCGCGCGGGTGCGCTCGACGGGACGCCGCTCTCCGACGAGTGGCGGCGGCGGCTGTCGCGCCGTTCGCGCGTCGAGGAGCTCGCGCAGCTGCTGGAGAAGTTCGCATGAGGAAGGTCACGAGCTTCTTCTTCCTCGCGACCGTGTTCTGCTGCACGTTCGAGAAGGTGCACTGGAGCGTCTCCGGCGCCGTCAACGTCGCCGACATCCTGGCGCTCCTCTTCCTCGTCGCCTATCTCG
>JAFAHG010000169.1 GCA_019237315.1 Actinomycetota bacterium | reverse complement strand
CGAGTGAGCCCGCGACCCCTCCGATCGCCTCCGCAGGACGCCCGAGCACCGATGCGAGCGGTCGCGCGACGCGCGGCGCCAGCATCGCCACGCCGACGAAGACGCCGAGGATGCCGACGGCGAGAAGGAGCAACCGGTTGCCGGTCTTGAGCCCGTGCCCGAACGCGCCGTACCCGACGAGCGCGCCGGCGGCCGCGCAGGTGACGAGCGCGACGGGAAGGCTGAACCGCGCGAAGCGCGACGGCGGCAGGATCGACCCTTCGCGAACCGCGGCGATCGGCGGCACGCGCGTCGCACGGAACGCGGGACGGAGCGTCGCAACGAGCGTGACGAGCACACCGACGACGAGCGCGAGGACGACCGTCCGCGTGGCGAAGACGAGGCCGGCCTGCGGGAGATCGGCCCCGAATGCCTTGAACACCTCGTCGAGCCCCTTCGCAAGCCCCAGGCCGACGAAGAGGCCCACGGTCGAGGCGACGAGTCCGAGCACGAGGCCTTCTACGACGACCGCGCCGAGGATCTGGCGTGCGCTTGCCCCCATCGACCGCAGCGTCGCGAACTCGCGCGTCCGCTGCGCGATGGTGATCGTCAGCGTATTCGCGATCACGAACGCTCCGACGAAGAGCGCGATGCCGCCGAAGGCGAGGAGGAAGTAGCGCAGGAACGAGAGCGCAGCGCTCGTGTCGCTCGAGCTCTTCTT
The DNA here is from genome assembly GCA_019237315.1 of Actinomycetota bacterium. Classification (GTDB taxonomy): domain Bacteria; phylum Actinomycetota; class Thermoleophilia; order Gaiellales; family Gaiellaceae; genus PALSA-600. The sequence continues at coordinate 2,402 of JAFAHG010000169.1, read as the reverse complement.
CGCCTGCTGCTCGCCCGTCCGCACCTGGGTGTGCGGCGGAAGGACCGACTGGATCTGCCCAAGCAGCGTTCCGACCGACACGTTCGCCTTCCGGGCGACGTCGATCTGGTCGAGCTCTCCTTTCTTGCGGAAGAGCGCCTGGGCCGTCGGAAGGTCGAAGATCGCGAGCGTCGCGCCGCCGAGCGTCGAGTGTCCGAACTGCACGATCCCGGCGACGCGGAAATGTCTCACCTGGCCGCCACGTGGAAGCAGGCCGACTGTGCCGCCGATCGCAACCCCGAGCTTCTTCGCCGTCTGCTTGTCGACACCGACCTCCGATGGACCGACGGGCCAGCTGCCGCTCAGGAGCGTGAGCGGGTTGAAGCGCTGGTCGGCCTTCGGGTCGACGCTGAAGGCGAGTCCGGGTGCGCCGTGCAGCGTGAGCACCTTCCCGTCCTTCCCGACGTACTGCGCGATGTCGCCGATCCCACCGGTCGCGTCGGCGACCCCGGGCAGCGCGCGGATGCGCGTCAGCGTCGACGCGGGGAACGACGGCGCGTTCTGCGAGCCGCCGAACACCTCTTTGCCGGTGACGACCGCGTCCGTGCCCGAATAGGCGGTCGTGAAGATCTGGTTGAACGCGGCGTCGATCGTGTCTGTAAGGACGTACGTGCCGCTCACCATCGCGACGCCCATGACGATCGCAAGCGAGGTGAGGAGCAGCCGCAGCTTGCGGCCGAGCAGATCCTTGATCGAGACGCGGATCACGAGGAGACGACGGTGTCCAGACGGTTCATCGTCTGGAAAACCTCGGCCTCGGTGGCGCCGGACTGGTCGAGCACGATCCGGCCGTCGGCGAGGTAGAGAATCCGGTGGGCGATCGCGGCGGCGCGCGGGTCGTGCGTCACCATCACGATCGTCTGCCCGTACGCTGCGCTCGAATCGCGGAGAAGCTCGAGGATCTCGGCGCTCGATTTCGAGTCGAGGTTCCCGGTCGGCTCGTCGGCGAAGACGACGGTCGGCTTCGAGATCAACGCGCGGGCCACGGCAACCCGCTGCTGCTGACCGCCGGAGAGCTCCGAGGGACGGTGGCGAAGCCGGCCCGCGAGACCGATCTTGTCGACGAGGTCTCCGAACCACGCTGCATCGACGCTCGTGCCGGCGACCGACAGCGGCAACTTGATGTTCTCCTCGGCCGTCAGCATCGGGAGGAGGTTGTAGAACTGGAAGACGAAGCCGATGTGCTTGCGCCGCAGGTGCGTGAGTTCGTTGTCGCTCATGCGGGTGATCTCCTGGCCGGCGATCGAGACCGTGCCGCTCGTCGGCCGGTCGAGGCCCGCGAGGATGTGCATCAGCGTCGACTTCCCCGAGCCCGACGGGCCCATCACCGCGGTCAGCTTGCCGGGCTCGATGTCGAGCGAGACCTCCCGGAGGGCGTCGACGGCGGTGTCGCCTTCGCCGAAGCGCCGCGTCAGGTCACGCGCACTCACGACGGTGCTCTGGGAAACGGCGGTCGCCGCCATCGCCGCGAGCCTAGCCGGTGCAACACCGACCCGCTCCGGGGTCGTTCCGTACGATTGGCACGCAATCGTTACGGAGTGGTGACAGACGCGTCACACCTTTCGCGGTAGCCTCGACGCCGTGGGCGGCGGGCGGCTTCCCCACCCAAGGGCGGGGGTTTCGCGCGCGCGCGTGTACCTAGAAAGGGCCGCGCGGCTCGTAGGCGCCGCAGGGGGCGCCGATCGCCAGGAACGTCAGCCCGGCGGGGCCTGCGACCGGGCAGCGGGTCGATTCCGGGTCGACGCGAAGCACGGTTCCCGCCGAGACGGAAAGGTCTTCGCCGTCGACGCGCCAGCTCCCGTCACCGCGCACCACGACGTAGACCTCCTCCTGACCGCTCGACGTCTCGTCGTGCTCGCGGCCTGTCGCGCCGGCGGGGAGCTCGAACCAGTTGACGCCGAAGGCCTGCACTCCCAACTCGCGTCGCACGAACCGCACCGCGCCGCCGGGACCCTTCGGTTCGATCTCGTCGACCCGCGCGACGCTGAAGCCCACTACGCGGCGACGCCCGCGAACTGCGGGATGATGTCCCGCCCGTAGGCCTCGAGCACCTCTTCCTGCCCGTTCGTCATCAGGTAGAGGTTGAACTGGGACGCGCCGACGGCCTCGAGCTCGCGCAGCTTCTTCGTGCACGCCTCGACGTTGCCGATCACCGCGAAACGATCACAGATCTCGTCCGTCGCGAACTCGCCGTGCTTCGCCCCGACGCGCGAGTGGTCCTTGTAATCGTAGAACTTGCGCGCCTTCACGTACTCCGTCAGCTCCGACGGGATGTCCGAGTTCCAGCCGTACTTCTCGATCAGGTCCATGACGTGGTTCGAGACCATGGCCGGGAACCACCGCACCTCGTCGCGGCAGTTCGC
>JAFAHG010000072.1 GCA_019237315.1 Actinomycetota bacterium | reverse complement strand
CGCGGGCGCATCGGCTTCGTCGAAGACGAGCGCGTCGACGAGACCCTCGTAGCAGGACGCGACGTGCGCAGGCGTCGTGCCGCCGGCGAGACGCGCGAGCATCCGGTCCGCCGGCCCTTTCACCGCGCGGCCCCCTACGAGCGGGCTCACCGCGACGCAGGGGACACGCCGCCTGGCGACCGCGGCGCGGATCTCCGCAACCGCGAGGATCGGGCCGATCGATACGTAGGGATTGCTCGGCGCGAAGACGATCAGGTCGGCGTCGTCGATCGCGGCCACGACGCCGGGCGCAGCGTCGGCCTCGGGCGCGCCGGCGTAGTGCAAGGCGTCGACCTCGTCACGGTGCCCGCGCCCGACGAACCACGTCTGGAAGCCGAAGGTCCCCGCAGGAGTCTCGACGAACGTGCGCAAGGGATCGTCGGTGGCCGGCAGAAGGGCGCAACGGAGCCCGGCGCGTTCGGCCAGGTGCCCCGTCACCTCGCCGAGGCGCGCACCCTCGCGAAGCATCTGCGTGCGCACGAGATGGAGACCGATGTCGCGGTCACCGAGCTTGAACCACGACTCACCGCCGAGCTCCGCCGCACTCTCGAGCGCATTCCACGTCTCGGCCGCGCGCCCCCACCCGCGCTCCTCGTCGGCGAGGCCGGCGAGCGCGTAGAGGATGCTGTCGAGGTCGGGCGAGACGTGCAGGCCGAGAATCTCGATGTCGTCCGCCACGTTGCCTACGATGGCGACGTTGCCTGGATCGACGACAGACACGAGCCCGCGCAGAAACCGCGCCCCGCCGACGCCGCCGGAGAGCACGGTCACCCTCATGCCGCTTCCGTGCGCAGCGTCGCGGCGGCTGCGCGAGTGTGCGCGCCGAGGCGCGCGCCGAGGCGCTCGAGGTCGGCGACCGTGTCGACGTCATCGATCAGGTTCGGCAGGTCGACGGCACGCGACTCCGCGAGCGCGGCGAAGCGGGCGGCGCTGCCGGGGCCGTAGAGCGGATCGAAGAGGTCGGCGGACGCGAGGCCGAGCGCGTTCGTCGTTCCGTCGGCCGCTGCGGCCACGGCGATCCCGCCTGCGGGCACGCTCCCGGCCAGGGCGAACAGGTCACGCGGCGTGACGCACGGCAGGTCCGCGTTGAGCACGAGGAACGGCGCGCTCGCGCCGGCGACGACGGCTGCGTCGAGGCCTGCTTCGACCGCTGCGCCCTGGCCGCGTCCGGGGTCGTCGACAGAGGTGACGCCCGGCGCGTCCATCAGGACGGGCGCGACGACGAACGTCGGTCCGACCGGAGCGCACGCCGCGAGCACGTCGGCGAGCATGGCCTCGACGAGCGCCGCCCTCGCGCCCGACGTCGGCAACCCGAGGCGGCTCTTGCCCTGTGCCCCGCGGAAGGGGACGACGAGCGTCGGCATCGCGCGGAGACTAGCGCGGGGTCGCCGCCCCGCAGCGCGTCAGTGCGAGCCGTTGCCCGACCGCGCCGCCCACTCGCGCAGGTCGAACCAGTGCGACGCCCGCAGGGCGTCCGCCACGTGCTGCTCGGTGTGCGCCGGGTTGAACACGTGGTTGTCGAGGTCGCAGCAGATCGCCTCTTCGTCCGCGGACGACATGTCGATCTGGACGAGCGCATCGGCCGGCAGGTGCTGGTGCGCCTCGCGCAGCGTGTAGTGCTTGAACTGGAGCTCGGGCGCGACCTCCATCAACTGGGGCCAGTCCGGGCAGCTGCGCGAGGTCATACCCGCGCGATTGGCTCGGCGGACGCGATTTCCTGCATCGACCACCGCCCGGCGAGGAGTACGGCGCCCGATTCCGCGCCCGCCGGGAAGACGAAGAAGCGGAGTGCGTCGTCGAGCGAGTGGAGCAATCGGCCGCCTTCGGCCTCGACCAACGCGAAGCGGAGATGGAAGCGGCCGTCCGCGAGCGGGAGCGCATCGAGGTCGAAACGCAGCTCGCGGCGCCCAGGCTTGCCGTGCCACCCGAGCTCCGCGGTCGACTGTGTGAGCCCGCCGAGCACGACGCCGTCGTCGTCGCGCAGCTCGACGGAGACCGTCGGCGCGGCGATCGGTTCCGAGTTCTCGACGACGAGCCTCACCGCCACCGGCTCCCCGGCGGCGACCTGGACGCGCTCGTCGCCGTCGGCGTCGACGAGCTGCGCCTCGACGATTCGCGCTTCACCGCTCCCCCACTCGCGGAGGCCGGCGGCGAGCTCGTCGGGGCTTCGCTCGGCCGCGAGGAGCTGCCGGTAGCGCGCGATCGCCTCGCGCGTCGGCCCGTCGAACGCGACCTCACCCGCGCGGAGGAGGACGGCTCGCTCGCACAGCCGCTCGACGGCCTGCGCGTCGTGGGAGACGAACACGATCGTGCCGCCGCGCTGCTTGAGCTCGGCGATCTTCCCGAAGCACTTGCGCTGGAAGTCCTCGTCGCCGACGGCGAAGACCTCGTCCAGGAGAAGGATGTCCGCCTGGATGTGCGCGGCGACCGAGAAGCCGAGCCGCATGTACATCCCCGACGAGTACGTGCGCACCGGGAAGTCGATGAAGCGCTCGAGCTCTGCGAACGCGACGATCTCGTCCATCAGCTCGCGCACTCGCGCGCGCGACAGGCCGTGGATCGAGCCGTTGAGGTAGACGTTCTCGCGGCCGGTGAAATCGGGATGGAAGCCCGCGCCGAGCTCGAGCAGCGACCCGACCCGTCCGCCGACGGCGACGCGTCCGCCGGTCGGCTTGATGATCCCCGAGAGGATGCGCAGCAGCGTCGTCTTTCCGGAGCCGTTTCGCCCCACGAGGCCGAGCGCCTCGCCGGGCTCGGCGCGGAGCGACACGTCGCGCAGCGCCCATACGTCGGTGCTGCGCGCGCTGCGCGGCGAGATGACGAGGTCCTTGAGGGTGCGCTGCGGGGCAGCCGAGACGCGGAAGCTGCGCGAGACTCGGTCGACGAGGATCTCCCCGGCGGTCATGCCCTCACAGGGTCGAGCGCGCGCCGGACGATCCCGGCGAGAACGTCGACGAACCCGGGGTCGGCGTTCGGCATCTCGATCCGCGCGAGCCGCATGCCGAGCGCCGCCGCCTTCTCCTGCGCCTCCGTGTCGATGTCCCACCGGATCTCGAGATGGTCGGACACGAAGCCGACCGGGCACACGAGAACGTCGTCGCGACCCTGCGCGTGGAGATCGTCGAGATGGTCGAGGATGTCGGGCCCAAGCCACGGCTCGCCGGTCGGCGACTCGCTCTGGAACGAGAACGACCAGTCGGTGACAGCCGCAGCGGCCGCGACGAGCTCAGCCGTCTCGAGCAGCTGGTCGCGGTACGGATCGCCGTCGTCGAGGATGCGCGCGGGCAGCGAGTGCGCTGTGAAGACGACGTGTGCCTGGGTGCCGCGGATGCGGTCGGCGAGGAAGTCGACGAGTGCGGGATCGTCGTGCCAGCTCTCGACGAACGAGAGCAGCGCGCGGCCGTCGAGCGCCTGCGCAAGCTGGTCTCGGTAGCCGGCAATCGAGAGCCGCGAGTAGTGGGGTGCGAGAACGAGCCCGACGACGGTGTCCGTGCCGGTCGAGACGGCGCGTTCGGCACCTTCGGCGATGCGCGGGTGCCAGTGCTTCATGCCGGTGAACACGGGCAGCCCGAGCGCTCGCTCCAGCGCCGCGCGTGTCTCTTCCGTGATCGCGTTCAGCGGGTTCGACCGTTCGATCCCAAGTCGCCGGTACCGCTCGACGAGGTCGTGCAGGTGCTCCGGTGCGATCGGCCGCCCTCCGCGGATGTCCGCGTAGTACGCGGGGACGTCGTCGAGCCGCTCGGGCGAGCCGTAGGCCATGAGGACGACGGCGGCGCTCACGGCGCCACGCTAGCCGACCTGCCGAGGAAACCGCATCCGAGCGGGCTCGGCGGCCCGCCCATCCCTAACCCCCACCCACCCAGAGGGGACAGCCGGAACCCTA
>JAFAHG010000039.1 GCA_019237315.1 Actinomycetota bacterium | reverse complement strand
CACGCGTTCTTGCCCGACGACGCGGCGAGCACGCCGGCGGCAGCGAAGGCGGCGACCACCGGGTCAGGATAACCGGCGCCGGAAACCGGTCGGCTCGGGCCGCGGCTCGAGCGGGCTCGTCTCGAGCCCCGGGGCCGGCGCGCCGTTGTACCCGCCCGGCGCGACGTCGTTCGGTCCGTCCGCGGAGAAGAGCGACGCGAGGAGCTGGATCTGGCCGCGGCCGGGCCCGAGCTCGAACTGCCCGCCGCCGTACAGGCGAAGCCCACGTTTCTCGGCCCGGTCGTAGAACTCGAACAGACGCTCGACGCTGCCGAAGCGGGACGGCTTGACGTTGAGGCAGCGCGGCGCGAAGGGCAATGCCTCGACATCCGCCCACGAATGGATCGGTGCGTCCCATGTGACGCGGTCGCGATGCGGCCGGAGCACCTCGTCGGTCTCCGGAGTCAGCGCCGGATCTTCGATCCATGCGTGCGGGAATGCGCGCGCGACGCGTTCGTAGAGCTCCGCGTCCGGCGGGTTGTCGACGACGGTGCCGTGGTACTGCCCTTTGAGGTCGACGACGTCGATGACGCCCTGCGCGGCCAGATCCTCGACGAACGCGTCCGTCCACTGCGGAGTCGGATCGAGCTTGAACCGCAGTGTGGGGTAGAGGGCGAGCCACGGATCGAGCGACGCGGCTCGCGTGGAGCTCACGAACGTGACTGGTCGTGGATCGCGGCCGAGCGCGTCGGCAAGCGAGACACCGGCCTGCCGGAGCGCGAGGTCGAGGGCTGCCGACTCGAACGCCCACCGCCGGTAGTCGCGGTAGGCCATCTGTCCGGGATCGCCGCCCGGGAAGAGATCGAGCTCGTCGAGCCGGCGCGAGAGCGTCTCGAGGGTCCATTCGCCGGTCAGGTCGAAAGCCGGGAAGCGCTCCCCGTGCTCCGCGGCGTCGTAGGTGACGTCCTCGCCGACGCCTTCCTCGTCGCGGCCCTTCAGGTGCACCACGGTGGTCCTGCGCGTGAACTCCTCCGAGATCTCGACCGAGAGCGTCTCGGTCGTCATCGCGTCGACGCGGAGAGGCAGCTCCCGGACGGCGTCGTACAGCATCAGGTGTGCCGCATCCACATGTAGGCGCCGTAGTGTACGAACGACGCCGCGGAGCATCCCTGCTCGGGGCAGCCCTAGAGGTCGCCGAGCCGCGCGCCGAGCCAGATCCCGCCGGCGGCACCAGCCGCCGTGAAGAGGAGCGAGGCGAGCGAGAACATCGACGCGCCCCAGAGCTCGGGCACGAAGCCACCGAGCGTCATGCCGGCACCGGCGCAGAGCGTCACGACGGAGCGTCCCACGCCAACGTCATCGGCATGACGGGCCCGGGGCTTTACCGGGCTGCGGCCATGCGGGTGACGGCCTCCCGGAGCAGCGCGCGGGAGGTCCCGAAGTTGAGGCGCGCGAAGCCCGCGCCCTGCGTCCCGAACGTCGGGCCCGCGCTGAGCGCCACCCGCCCGCGCTCGAGGAAGACCGCCGAGGGGTCGTCGCCGAGCCCCAGCGCACGACAGTCGAGCCAGGCGAGATACCCGCCCTCGGGCGCCACGTATCGCGCCTCCGGGAGCTCGGACGCCAGCAGGTCCGTCAGGTGCTGCGCGTTCCCCTGCAGATACGCGACGAGCTCGTTGAGCCACGGCTCGCCCTCCTCGAACGCCGCGACCGACGCGAGGACACCCAGGTGGCCCGCGTGGTACTGGAGCGACTGCGAAAGCCGCACGAGCTCGGAGCGCAGACCCGCGGCCGGGACAACGACCGCGCACTTGAGACCCGCGAGGTTCCACGCCTTGCTTGCGCTCGTGATCGTGACCGCGCGCTCGTAGCCGATGCTTCCGAAGGACGTGAACGCGACGCCCGGATGGGTCAGTGGCGCGTGGATCTCGTCCGAGACGACCACCGCGCCGTACCGTCCCGCGAGCTCGGCGACCGCCTCGAGCTCGGCGCGCGAGAACACGCGGCCGGTCGGGTTGTGCGGATGGCACAGGAGATAGGTCCGCGCGCCCTCCGCGAAGACGCGCTCGACGGCGTCGAGGTCGAGCTCCCAGCGCTCGCCGACCGCGAGCGGCGCTTCGACGACCGTCCGCTCGAGCTCGCGGATGACCGAGAAGAACGGCGGGTACACCGGCGTGTTGATCACGACGCCGCTGCCAAGCGCAGTCAGGAGCCGCAGCGCTTCCGCGATCGCGACGACGACATCGGGTGCGAGCCAGACGTCCTCCGGCGCGACCGTCCAGCCGAAGCGACGCGCGGCGAACGCCGCGAATGCCTCGCCGAGCGGCGCGGGTTGCGGATAGCCGACGTCGTCGAGCTCGAGCGCGCGCGCGAGTGCCGCGTGCACCGGCGGCGCGAGCGGGAAGTCCATCTCCGCCACCCACGCCGGTAGCACGTCCGGCTCGTAGTTCGTCCACTTGATGCTTCGTCGTGCCCGCAGCTCCTCCAACGAGAGATCGTCGAACGCCGCGGACACGGCGCGAAAGCCTACGCGGCCTGCCGGAGCGAGCCGTGCCCCTCCTCCTCGGCGACCGGCGTCTCCGGCCGGCGCCACAGCACCAGCGTGAGGAACGAGACGAGCGCGCTCACGCCGAGCACCCCGACGCCCCACCACACCCCGCTCAGGTTGCCGGCCCAACCGAGCGCGTGGTCGACGGAGAACCGTGCGCCGCCGGTCGCGGCGACCGAGACCACGCCGGCCCAGACGAGCAGCGGGAACTCGAAGCCGCCGTTCGTGTTCCAGAAGCCGTTCCGCCAGTGCGCGAGCGCGATCGCGTTCAGCATCACGACGGCGACGGCGAGCGCCGCGAACGGCGTGACGAGGCCGGCCGCGACGAGCATGCCGCCGCCGAGCTCGGACATCCCGAGCAGGAGACCGGTCGCCCGCGGCGTCCTGAACCGGAGGGTGCCCATGAAGCCGGCCACCCCCTGCGGGCCGGGACCGCCGAACCACCCGAACAGCTTCTGCGCTCCGTGCCCGGCCATCGTCAGGCCGAGGACGAGGCGGAGGAAGAGGATCCCGTACGCCATCTCAGCTCACCTCCTTGGTCTGCGGTCGTTGATACCGCAAATTCATGCCGAGAAACGCAGAAACGGAGGAATGCCCCCGCAGTCCGGGAAGCTCGCGCCATCGCTCCCAGGGTCGTCATCGTCGGCGGCGGCTTCGGCGGCCTGGCCTGCGCCCGCGCGCTCGCGGGCAAGCCGGTCGAGGTCACCCTCGTCGACTCGCGGGACTACCACCTCTTCACGCCCCTCCTCTACCAGGTCGCGACGGCGCTCCTGAACCCCGCCGACATCGCCTATCCGTTCCGTGCCGTTCTGCGCAGCGCACGCAACGTGCGCTTCCACCAGGGGACGGTGCGCTCCGTCGAATTCGACGCGCGCGTCGTCCGCACGGGCTCGGGCCGCGAGCTCGCGTACGACCATCTCGTCCTCGCGACCGGCAGCGTCAGCGACTACTTCGGGAACGACGAGCTCGCGCGCGCGACGCTCGGCATGAAGTCGCTGCCGCAGGCGCAGCGTCTGCGCAACCACGTCCTCGCATGCCTGGAGGAGGCCGCGCACGCCGATGCAGCGGAGCTCGCGGGCTGGCTCACGTTCGTCGTCGTGGGAGGCGGGCCGACCGGCGTCGAGTTCGCGGGAGCGCTCGCGGAGCTGAAGCGGCTCGTCGGCCGCGAGTACCCGGAGTTCCCGCCGGAGGC
>JAFAHG010000293.1 GCA_019237315.1 Actinomycetota bacterium | reverse complement strand
TTCGACGTCCCGCCGGGCGCGGTCGAGATCGCGGCGTCGCCGGGGCGCACGCAGGCCTTCCGGCTCGGCGAGCGCGCGTGGGGCCTCCAGTTCCACCCGGAGGTGCGGCGCGAGCAGGTGCTCACGTGGTGGGGCCGCCGCTCGTGGCTGCCGAAGCCGCTCGAGGAGCTGACGCGCGACCTCGACGAGAAGCTCGCAGCGGTTCAGCGCGACGGGCGCGCGATCTGCGAGGCGTTCCTACGGCAGCTCGCCTAGCACAAGCGTCGCGCCCGCCTCCTGCTGCGTCAGCATCCCGCTCCAGTCGGCCGCCGCCGGGAAGTACCCCTGGAAAAGACCGACGACCTCGTCGTGCGCCTTCGCGAGCACCGCGCCGACGATCTTCGGGATTTCGAGCGCGACCTCGCTGACGGCGTCCGCAGCGGTTGCGCCCGGATGCGTGACGACCTTCTCGATCGCGGCGGCGAGGCTGCGGTCGGACTTCACCGCGGCGGCCGCGTCGGTCAGGTGCTCGCCGATCGCACGCGCGCCGCCGTGCGAGCTCGCGACGTACACCATCACGGCGATACCGCCCGTGATCGCGCGGAGCGGCGCGAGCGGCGCACCCGCGCCGAGCGTCCAGCGGAACGTCTCGCCCGGCTCCATCGCGATCGGCTGCGCGTCGGCGGCCTTCAGCGGGAACACGAAGACGGGATGCCGGCTCAGGTCGAAGGACGTGACGAGCCAGTAGATCTCCTTCGCGTGGTCGAGGAACGGGATGTGGGCGCGCAGGCCGTGGTCGGCCGCGAGCGTGAGCTCCTTCAGGACGAGACCGCGCTCGCGCGGTGGCTCCGCGGCCAGCGTCTCGTGCGGCTCGCCGGGCGCGATATCGCCCGGCGAGCCTGCCGTGATGAGGAAGTCCAGTGCGGGGATCGTCGACATGTCACCCTCCAGGTCGTAGTCCGCCGCAAGCTGTGCGTGCGAGCATCCAGGCTCGCGCGGTCTACGTCAAGCGACCGCCTGCGTGCAGAACGCGCACCGCCGCGCGGCGACCGGGATCTGGCTCAGGCACTCGGGGCATTGCTTCACGGTCGTGTCGACGGGTGGGTCCGTTCGTCGGCGCGCCATCAGTGCGTTCACCGGCCTCACGACCGCGAAGAAGACGACCGCCGCGATCGTCACGAACGAGATCAACGCGTTGACGAACGAGCCGTACAGGAACGTGCTGTGGTTGATCGTGAAGTGCAACGAGGAGAAGTCGTGCTTGCCCGCGATCGCCGCGATCAGCGGCGTCAGCAGGTCGGTGACGAGCGCCGTGACGACCGCCGCGAACGCGACGCCGATCACGATTCCGACCGCCATGTCGACGAGGTTGCCGCGTAGCAGGAACTGCCTGAAGTCCTTCACTGCCCCTCCTTCCGACGGATGCGGTGATTCTCAGGATTCGACCGGCTCGCCGCTCTGCGACCACTCGCGCCACGAGCCCTCGTAGTTCCGCGCGTCGTAGCCGAGTGAGCCGAGAACCTGCGCCGCGAACGCCGACCGTTGCCCGATGTGGCAATAGACGACGAGCTCTCCGCCGGCCACACCGAGTCGCGCCCGGATCCCGTCCGGGTCGAGCTCGAGGAGCTCCTCGACCGGGAGGTTCACCGCGCCGGGGATGTGACCGGCCGCGAACTCGTCGGGGCGGCGAACGTCGAAGAGCGCCAGCTCGCCGAGCCGCTCTGCGAGCTCGTCGAGCGCGATCGGATTCACGGCTCGAGCCCCAGCATGCGCGCGATTCGCTCGTAGAGCTCGGTCGCGGGCGGCAGGTCGGCGGGCGTCGACGCGGTGCGCGCGACGCGGCGGACCTCGTCGCGGTCGGCGCCGGTGAGGCGCGCGACGAGCGTCGGGTTCGCTGCCAGCGCGAGCTCGTCTCCTTTCGCGAGCTCGCCGTAGTAGGTCGGCACGGAGAGGTACTCGTCGACCATGCGTCCGCGCTCGTACAAACGGAATCGCACGACTGCGCCGCGCTCGACGGCGAGTGCGACGACGACGGCACCGAGGCGCTCCGAGAGCTCGCCGGCGAAGCGCGCCTGGAGCTCGCGGTCGTGGTCGAGCTGCGTGTCGGCGATGCGGAGCCAACCGTTCGCGCCGGCGCGCACCTCGGCGGACTCGAGTCGCGGCACGAACTGCGCAAGCGCGCGTTCGACCGAGACGCGGTCGTCGGTCTGCACGTGCGTCGTCGCACGCGACTCGCCGACCGGCGCCACGGCCAGGCGCCGCTCGAGCACGTCGAGAGGCGCCGCGAGGAGCAGCTCGACCGGCTCGAACCCGAGCCGCTCCCAAACCGCGCGGCCGACGCTGTTGTCCGTCAGGACCTCGAGGCTCATGAACTGCGCGCCGCGCTCGCGCGCGACGCGTGCGCACTCGCGTACGAGCGCCTTCGCGACGCCGCGGCGGCGCGCGCGCGGCCGCACGTGCACCGTTTCGAGGTGCCAGCGCCGCGCCTCGGCCGCCGAGACCTCGGCGAAACCGAGCACACCGTCGTCGTCCTCGGCGAGGAAGACCGCCGCGTCGCGCATGTTCTCGCGGAGCGACGCCCAGTCCTCGTCCCAGCTGTCGGGCTCGAAGCTGCCCGGTTCGGGGACCTCGGTGACGAACTCCTGCCAGAGCTCGTGCAGCGCCTGCTCGTCGGCCTCGGTTGCGAGTCGGATCACGCGACCCGCATCCCCGTGAGGAGATAGTGCGCAGACAGATTCTGGAACGGGTCGAGGCGCGCGCCGAGCTCGTGCACGTCGAGACCGTAGAGCACCTCCGCCGCTTTGCGGAGGCCGAGGTCGCCGGCCGGCCAGGCGCGCGGCCGCGCGAGGTGGCGCGCGAGAAACCATTCCGCCGTCCAGGGGCCGAGGCCGCGCAGCGAGGTGATGGCGGCACGAACCTCGTCGTCGTCGAGAACGGCGAGGCCGTCGAGGTCGAGATCGGAGCGCGCGAGTCCGACGACGTACTCCGCCTTGCGACGCGAGAACCCGAGCGCGACGAGCTCGTCCTCGCGCGCCGCTGCGATGCGGTCGCGGGTCGGAAACGCGAAGGCGTGCTCGCCGCGGACGCCGAACGCCTCCGTCATCCGGTTGCGGATCGCGAACGCAGCGAAGAGCGACACCTGCTGCGCGGTGATCGACGTGACGAGGCTCTCGAACGGATCGGGCGCGAGCGGAGGGCGAAAGCCGACGATGCGCGGCACGATCTCTCCGAGCACCGGCTGCCCGGCCGACCATGCGTAGAACGGATCGAGCTCGAACTCCGCGCCGAGCAGCTTCAGGACGACGCGCGCGATCTCGTCGTCGAGCGGTGAGACGTC
>JAFAHG010000230.1 GCA_019237315.1 Actinomycetota bacterium | reverse complement strand
GTCCGGCCGGGTCGTGTGCGCCCGCTGCGAGGTCGCGGCGACGCCGCTTCGCCGCATGCGGGGGCTCCTCGGCCGCTCGGGGCTCGCGCCCGACGAGGGGATGCTCTTCCGCCCCGCCGGGTCGATCCACACGCTCTTCATGCGCTTCGCGATCGACGTCGTCTTCTGCGACCGCGAACTCCGCGTGTTGAAGGTCGTGCCCGCGCTCCGGCCGTGGCGCACCGCGGCGCAGCGCGGCGCGAAGGTCGTCGTCGAGCTCGCGCCCGGGGCCGCCGCCGGCCTCGAGCCCGGCGAGAAGCTAACCCTCGACCAGAGCTAGAGGTTCGCCGGACCGAACGGGTAGGGCACGAGCGCGCGCACGCTCGTCACCTCGATCGTCCGCTTGTCCGGACTCGCGAGAACGACCCACGGGTCGTTGCCCCCGATGTCGGCGAACTCGAGCAGGATCTGCCGGCACGCGCCGCACGGCCCCGTCACCTTCGCCGCCGCCTCCTCGTCGACCGGGCCGCGCGCGATCACGGCGACGCCGTGAAACGCTCGATGGCCTTCGGCGTTCGCCCGCACGAGCGCCGCCCGCTCCGCGCAGATCGACGAGCCGTAGGCCGCGTTCTCGACGTTCGCGCCGAGGACGTGGGTGCCGTCGGCGACGACGAGGCAGGCACCGACTGCGAAGTGCGAGTAGGGGCTGTAGGAGCGCGCGAGAATTCCCTCCGCCGCGTCGAGCGCGGCCTGCTGCTCCTCGGTGAGGCTCACGCGGGCAGCTCGACCGCGAACGTCGTGCCGCGACCCGGCTCCGAGCGGACACCGATCCGCCCGCCCATGCGCGTCACGAGCTCGCGCGTGATGTACAGCCCGAGGCCGGTCCCGCCCACCCCACGCGTCTGCTCCGGGTCGAGGCGGTGGAACTTCTCGAAGATGCGGTCGTGCTCGGAGGGCGGGATGCCGATTCCCTCGTCCGCGACCTCGACCACGACGAACCCCCGCTCGCCGTTTCGCACGCGCACCTCGATCCGGCCGCCGTCGGGCGAGTACTTGATCGCGTTCTCGACGAGGTTGCCGAGCACCTGTCGCAACCGGTCCGCGTCGCAGGCGATCGTCGGCACGCCCGAGTCCGCGCGGAGGTCGATGCGCTCGCGCTGCTCCGGCTTCGTCGCGACGCGCTCGACGACGTCGCGCGCGAGCTCGGCGAGGTCGCAGCGCTCGACGAAGAGCTCGAGCCGGTTCTCGTCGAGCTGACCAGCGACGAGGATCTGGTTGATGATGCGCGTGAGCCGCTCGCCTTCAGTCTCGATCATCCTCAGGAAGCTCTTCTGCTCGTGCTCGGAGAGCTGCACGTCCTCGCGCAGCAGCGTCACCGATGCGCCGTAGATCGCCGCGAGCGGTGTCCGCAGCTCGTGCGAGGCAGTCGCGACGAGGTCGCTGCGCATCTGCTCGAGCGCGTGCTCGCGCGTCAGGTCGCGCAACGCGTACACGCGTCCCTCGCCGAAGTCGACGCACGAGATCGAGAGCCAGCGTTCCTCGCCGTGCAGGACGAGCGGCACCGTGTGCTGCGCCTGGTCGTCGAGGTCCGGCCACTCCGGCACGAGCTCGGCCAGCGGGCGCCCGAGCGCGTCGTCGTGTCCGAGACCGGTCAGAGTGCGCGCAGCCGGGTTCCAGTAGCGCACGCGCCCGCCCGCGTCGAGGAGGATCACCGCGTCGGCGACGTACGCGAGCGCCTGCGCCGCGCGCGCTCCCTGCTCGGCGGTCTGGTAGAGGCGCGCGTTCTCGATCGCGTTCCCCGCACGCCGCCCGAGCTCGAGCGCGAACTCGAGGTCGGCCTCGGTGAACGGCCTGCGGCCGCTGCTCGTCGCGAGCGTGAGGGCACCGAGCGCCCGGTCGCGGCCCATGAGCGGGACGACGACCGTCGAGCGCAGGTCGAGGCCTTCGAGGATCTGGAAGAGCTCCTTGTCCTCGGCGAGCTCGGCGGCCTGGTCGAGCATCTCGCGCGTGATCTCGGGGACGAACATCGGCTCGCCCGTGCGGATGACGAGCGGCGCGCCGTTCTGGTCGTCCGGGCGCACGGGGTAGCGCGAGAGGAACGAGTCGACCCACTCCCGGCGCTCCGGGTCGCCGTGCGCGACGACGATACGTTCGAGCGATCCGTCCGGCTCGACGGTCACGACCGTGCACCAGTCGGTGAAGTCGGGGACCATGAGCTCGCCGAGCTTCTTCAGCGTCGCGCGGTAGTCGAGCGACGACGAGAGCAGCACGCCTGCTTCGGAGAGGAACGCCAGCCTGCGCTGCGTGTCCTCCGCGAGCTCGCGCGCTTCCTGCTCGCTGCGATAGAGACGTGCGTTCTCGATCGCGATCGCCGCACGGCGTGCAAGCTCCTCTGCGAGTTGCACCGCCGCAGGGTCGTACTCGCGACCCGACTCCGACCAGGCGAACGTGAGCGCCCCGATGATCCGGTCGCCGGCGAGCAGCGGGACGCCGATCGCCGCGTGCGGGTCGAGCGCGCTCATGAGCTCGTAGTGGTGCTCGTCGTTCGTCGTGATCCGGAGGTCCTCGCCGTCCGCCACGTTGAACTGGAACGTCCGTCCTGAAGTGACCGCGCGGCTCGCCGGCGACGGGCCGTCGATGCTCGCGTCGTACTCCCGTGCGAGCGCTTCGAGCAGCTCCTGCTTCTCCGGCGTGGATGCGCGCACGGCGACACGGCGGAAGCTTCCGTCCGTCTCGAGGAGGTCGACGATGAACCAGTCGGCGAGGCGCGGGACGACGAGCGTGGCGAGCGTCGCGATCGTCGCGTCGTAGTCGAGCGAACCGGACAGGATGTGTCCCGCCTCGGCGAGGAAGGCGAGGCTGTCCTGGCTGCGCTGGCGGAGCTCGTCGGCGCGCTCGCGCGCGGTGACGACCGCGATCAGGTTCGCGACGGCGCGCAGGAAGAGGACCTGGTCGGTTCCGAAGGCATTCGGCCGCGTGCTGTGAGCGGCGAGGACGCCGACCGCCTCCCCCTCCCCGCGCACCGGCACGGCGGCGCCGCTTGCAATGCCGAAGGCCGAGAGGTGCAGCGAGTCCGGGAACTGCCCGGTCTCGAAGTCGTTGACGACCGAGACCTCCTGCTTGCGAAAGACGTGGGCGATTTGCGAGGCGCCGTCGATCTCGACACCGCGCATCTGCTCCTGCCGCCAGCCACGCGAGGTGCGGCACACGAGCAGGCCGTCGCCCGCGGGCAGCAGCAGCCCGACCCGCTCGACCTCGAGCGCCTCGATCGCACCGTCGACCGCCAGCTCGAGCAGCTCGGCGAGCGGCGTGCCGGAGAGCGCCAGCCGCCCGAGCTCCGCCACGATCGCCTGCTGGCGCTCGCGGCGTCGCAGCTCGACGAGCGGGTCGATCAGCCCGATGTCCCCCCTATCCGCGAGCTCGTCGGTCGCCACGCCTCCCCCTTTCGAGAGCGGAAGTGTACGGCGGAATCCCGGCCACCGCCGTGATCGCCCCGGCGACCGCCAGGTTCGCCGCCAGTGCCGGGATCCCGATGAAGAGCTGCGTCCCGCCGAACGAGTAGCTCGACGTCGCGAAGCCCACGCGCACGAGCAGGAACGTGCCGAGCGCGGTGCCGACGGCCCAGCCCGCGAGCGCCGCCGTCCCGG
Source organism: Actinomycetota bacterium (assembly GCA_019237315.1). Classification (GTDB taxonomy): domain Bacteria; phylum Actinomycetota; class Thermoleophilia; order Gaiellales; family Gaiellaceae; genus PALSA-600. The sequence continues at coordinate 2,705 of JAFAHG010000230.1, read as the reverse complement.
TCAGACGGCGCCAGAAGAGGCCGAGGAACACGGCGGGCAGCGTCTGCAGGATCCACACGCCCGCGGCGAGCTGGAAGTTGATGACGAACGTCGTCGGCACGCCGATGACGAACCCGACCGCGCCGAACTTCACGACGAGCGAGGCGATCTTCGAGACCTGTGCCTGCTCGCGCGCACCGGCGTCCGGCTTGAGCTCGAGCCACACGTTGCGCGCGAAGAGGTTGGCGGCGGCGATCGCCATCATCGCGGCGGGCACGAGCGCACCGATCGCGATCGACGCGAGCCCGAACCCGGCGAACCAACCCGGGAACACCTTGTCGAAGAGCGCGGGCACCGCCGCGTTGTTGCCGTAGTGGTGCACGGGCTGCACGCCGGCGGCGATCGCCAGGTAGCCGAGGATCGCGAGCAACCCGAGCATCACCGTGTACACCGGCAGGAAGATGCTGTTCCGCCGGATCACGCCGCCGCTCCGCGACGCGAGCGCGCCGGTCAGCGTGTGCGGGTACAGGAAGAGCGCGAGGCCGCTGCCGAGCGCGAGCGTCACGTAGTCCGCTTGCAGGTGCCGCGGGAGCGTCAGCTTCGCCGCGGGCACGCGCGCGAACGCGTGCCCGTAGCCGCCGAGGCGGATCGGGATGTAGACGACGGCAACGACGACGGTCACCCAGATAAAGACGTCCTTCACGATCGCGATCAGCGTCGCCGAGCGCAGGCCGCTCAGGTAGGTGACGACGGCGAGCAGGAAGAACGCTGTCCACAGCGATGCCTGAACGGGCAATCCGATCTGCGCCATGCAGATCTCGATGCCGTACACCTGGAGCGCGATGTACGGCATCGTCGCGACAATCCCGGTGAGCGTGACCGCAGCCGCGAGCCGCCGGTCGAAGCGGTCGCGGACGAAGTCGGCCGGTGTCACGAAGCCGCGCGCGTGCGCGCGCTCCCAGAGCCGCGGCACGACGAGGAACGCGACGACGTACGCGATCACGAGGTACGGCAGCGCGAAGAACCCGATCGCGCCGCCGCCGAACACGAGCGCCGGCACCGCGACGAACGAGTACGTCGTGTACACGCTGCCGCCCTGCAGGAACCACGTCAGGACGCCGCCGAACTGCCGGCCGCCGAGCGCCCACTCGTCGAGATCGTCCAGGTTCGCCTTGCGCCAGCGCCCCGCGCCGAGCCCGACCGCGGTGATGAGCACGAACGCCGCGCCGACGACCACGGCCTGCGTCGTCTCGATCGCGCCGATCACTCGGGCGACCGCAGCAGATAGACGATGCCGGTGACGACCGCGCCGAAGACCACGGCGGCGATCTGGTACCAGACGAAGAACGGAATCCCTGCGATCGCCGGATTGCGGCGGTCGTAGAGCGGCGGGTAGAGGACTGCCGCGACCGGCAGGAGCAGCAGGAGAAGCGACCACCGTCGCCGCCTGCGTCTATCGTCACGCGGGATCGTGCTCGCCACGGGATCGGGTCTCTTCTACATCACGATCGCGCTCGGCGTGACGGCCGTCGCCATCGCGCTGACGTGGGCGCTCCTGCGCTGGAGCCCACTGCGCCCGCCGTTCGACTTCGGCGCGGTCGACGCGCTCGTGGGGATCGTCTACGGGATCCTGCTCGCGATCCTCGTCCTCTTCGCGTCGCAGCACTACACGGCGGCGATCGACGACTCGAACCAGGAGGCGACCTCGCTCAACAACATGTACAAGGCGGCGGGGACGCTCGCGCCCGCGACGGCGCTGCTGCTCCGTCACGAGATCGTCTGTTACGCACGCGAGAAGATCGCGGACGAGTGGCCCGAGCTCCGGAAGTCGAACGGCGACGGTTCGCCCGTCGTCTTCGCGCGCACGCGGCAGTTGAACCAGACGGTGCAGGACATCGCAGCCGCGCAGCCGCAGAACCTGATCGTGTCGACGCTGTTCTCGGCAAACCTGCAGCGCGGTGCAGCGCGGCAGCTGATGCTCGAGGACGCGCGCCCCGAGCTGCCGACGCCGCTCTGGTTCGTCGTGCTGCTCGGGATCGGGATCGTCGTCTTCCTGCTCTCGATCCGCTACTGGGACAACCCCGCGCACCACGTCGCCGTACTCGGCGCCTCGCTCCTGATCCTGCTCGCGATGGTCGGCGCGATCGCCGAGCTCGACCGCCCCTTCGCGTCGGTCATCGGCCTGGAGCCGCGCGCCATGGAGAGCGTGCTGACGAGCGTCGTGCAGTCCTCCACCGGGGCGGCGAAGGTGCTCGGCCCCTGCGCCCCCGTGGCTTAGGCTCCGGCCGTGGCGGACACGGACGAGCTCGGGCGCGGCGGGCGCCTCCGCGGCGGCGCGGCAGGCGAGCTCGTGGCGGCGGCGTACGCAGCGGAAGCGGCGCACGGGCCGCGGCTTGCTCGGGGGCTGTCGCTCGCCGACCTGGCGCACGCGGTCGCGCTCGTCGAGGGCGGCGATCTCGCCGGCGACGACGCGCGCGCGCTTCTGCGCGGGCTGCTCGAGCTGCACGAGATTCCCGGCGACGCGTTCCCGTGGGACCCGTCGCTCGGCGACGCGTTCAACGCGCGCGAGGCGGAGCTCGAGCGGCGGGTCGGGCGCTCGGCCGCCGGGTGGCTGAGCGCAGGACGGCCGCGCCGCGAAGCGTTCCGCGTCGGCGTACGGCTGACGGCGCGAACGCACCTCGTCGAGCTGTACGACGCGCTCGTCGAACAGGCCGTTGCGCTCGCGC
>JAFAHG010000078.1 GCA_019237315.1 Actinomycetota bacterium | reverse complement strand
GGACCCTGCCGAAGGGAAAGGTCGAGCCCGGGGAGTCCTGGGAGGACGCCGCGCTGCGCGAGGTCGCCGAGGAGACCAGTCTCGAGTGCGAGCTCGGCGACGAGGTCGGGCGGACGCACTACACCGACTCGCGCGGCCGCGAGAAGGAGGTCCGCTACTTCCGCATGACGTGCACCGGCGAGCCGCGCGCGCAGAACGAGGTGGACGAGGTCCGCTGGGTACGCCTCGAGGACGCACGGGCGCTGCTCTCCTACGAGCGGGACGCGGATCTGCTCGCCCGCTTGACCTAGACCGCGCGTGCATCATCCCGAAGGTATGGCGATCGAGCACGTGCTGGTGGTCGGCGCGGGGCAGATGGGCGGCGGGATCGCGCAGGTCGTCGCGGCTTCGGGCCGCCGCGTGTCGCTCCACGACGCGGCACCCGGTGCGACGGAGCGCGCGTTCGCGGCGATGCGCCGCAGCCTCGAGAAGCTCGGGGCCGACGTCGACGAAACGCTCGCGCGCATCGACGTCGTCGACGACCTCGTCGACGCCGACCTGATGATCGAGGCGGTCGTCGAGGACGCCGCCGTGAAGGAGGAGCTCTTCGCGCGCGCGGACAGCACGCTGTCCGACCGCGCGATCCTCGCCTCGAACACGAGCTCGATCCCGATCGGCTCGCTTGCACGTGCGACGTCGCGCCCGGACCGCGTGATCGGCATGCACTTCTTCAACCCGGTGCCGGTCCTGAAGCTCGTGGAGGTGATCCGCGCCGAGACGACTTCCGCCGAGACGGCGGCCGCGGTCGTCGAGCTCGCCCGCGACCTCGGCAAGGAGCCCGTCGAGGCGCGGGACGTCGCCGGGTTCGTCTCGAACCGGATCCTGATGCCGTTCATCAACGAGGCGGTGTGGGCGCTGCACGACCGCGTCGCCGAGGCCGAGGCGATCGACACCGTCGCGCGGCTTGGCTTCGCGCACCCGATGGGGCCGCTCGCGCTCGCTGACCTGATTGGGCTAGATACGTGCGTTTCGATCATGGAAGTCCTGGCAAAAGGACTGAAAGACCCGAAGTACGCCCCGTGCCCGCTGTTGCGCGAGCACGTCGCGGCGGGCCGACTGGGGCGGAAATCCGGCCGGGGCTTCTACGAGTACTAAAGACGCGCTCCGCCGGTACCGATACAAAAAGCAACGCTTCGCGAAGGGGGGAACGTTGCGGCTCTTGCTTGTCGACGACGATGCGGCTCTTCGGGCTCTCGTGCGTGCGACGTTCGACGAGGTGCACGTCGAGATCGACGAGGCCGGCTCGGTCGCCGAAGCGCGAACCGCTGTCGCACGCAACCTCCCCGACGTCGTCGTCCTCGACGTGCGGATGCCGGGAGAGTCGGGTGTCGAGCTCGCGCGCGAGCTGAAGGCGGGAAGGCAGACGGCGGCGACGCGCATCGTCCTCCTCACGGGCTCGCACGAGGGAGCCGCGCGGCTGGCGCAAGAGGCGGGCGCCGACGCCTTCCTGACGAAGCCGTTCAGCCCGTTGCAGCTCCTCGTCCTCGTCGAGCGGTTCGGCGGGCGCCGGCGCGCGATGCCGCTCGTCGAAGCGCCGCCGCCCGACGCGGAGGATCCACAGCTCCTGATGTACGCACGCGACCTGCGCCAGCTGTACGAGCTCGAGCGCGCGCAGCGCCGCGTCGTGCAGGCGGCCTACCTCGAGACCGTCGCCGCGCTGACCGGTGCGCTCGCGTCGAAGGACACCGGCACGAGCATCCACTCGCAACGCGTCCACCAGTACGCCGTCGAGCTCGCGACGACGGTCGAACCCTCGCTTCGCGACGACCAGAGCGTCGAGTACGGATTCCTGCTCCACGACGTGGGCAAGATCGGCATCCCCGACAGCATCCTCCTGAAGCCCGGCCCGCTCGACCCGGACGAGCTGCGGACGATGCAGCTGCACACGATCCTCGGCGAGCAGATGCTCTCGGGGATCTCGTTCCTGCACGGCGAGGGGCTGTGCGTCGTTCGCTCGCACCACGAGCGGTGGGACGGATTCGGCTATCCAGACGGCCTGCGCGGAACCGACATCCCGCTTGCCGCGCGTGTCTTCGCCGTCGCGGACGCGCTCGACGCGATGACGAACGACCGGCCGTATCGCAGCGCGCGTGCCTGGGGCGGGGCCGCCGACGAGATCCGATCCCAGTCCGGCGCACAGTTCGACCCGGACGTCGTCGCCGCGTTCTGCGAGCGCGAGCCCGCCCTGCGGCGGATCCGCGAGGCGATCGCTGCCTGACGAGCGAGGGGCCTCCGGCTTCTGCGGGAAGCCCCTCGCTCGCGACGCGTCGGTCAGGCAGTCATGTGGCCCGCGCAGCTCCCGTTGCCGATGGAGCCGTCGGGGCAGGTGGTGTCGCGGATACGGGCGCCGGTCAGGTTCGCGCCCTTCAGATTTGCGCCCTGCAGGTTCGCTCCCCACAGGTTCGCGCCGCGCAGGTTCGCACCGGCGAGGTTCGCGGACTGCAGGTTCGCGCCGACGAGGAACGCGTTGCTCAGGTTCACGCCCTTCGCATTCGCCGTCGAGAGGTTCCCGAGCGCGAGGTCCTCACCGCTCATGTTCCCCGACAGCGTGCCCGAGGCGTAACTGACCTGGCCCGTCGTCGGGTCGAGGTTGTACGCAGGTGCGTTGCACTTCGTGAAGTCGAACATCCCGGCGAGGTCGAACGGGACCTTCTCCGAGGCATCCGTGGACGCGAGCAGGTTGTCGGCCGAGCCCGCGATCGACGGGAGCTTCCAGTTGTACTCGACGAAGTTGATGATCGAGGACTGGTCGCTCAGGTTGTGGTCGACGTAGTTCTGCTTCGCGCACGGTGAGATGAGCATCATCGGGAGACGCGGACCGAACCCGCAGCGGCCCTGCTCGCCGAGCAGCGCGGCCGATGCCTGAGCGGCAGTCCCGCACTGACCCGACGCCGGCGAGGTCGCGCTGATCGGGCCGGTCGTCGTGTTCGTCAGGTTGTCGCCCGGCGACGCGGAGCCGTTCTGCACGCCGGGATAGACGTGGTCGTACCAGCCGTCGGAGTCGTCGTAGTTGATGAAGATCGCCGTGCTCGACCAGTCGGGCGACTTCATGATCGAGTTGATCTCCTTGACGACGAACTGCTGCTCGTCGGCCGGCTCCGAATAGGCCGGGTGGCCGTCCTGGTAGCCCGGTGCCTTGAGGAAGGTCACCGCGGGAAGCGCGGACGCCGGCAGTTGGCCCGCGTCGATCGCGGCCATCAGCTGGTCGAAGTCGCTCGTGTCGTAGTTGTGGTTCGGGGTGTCGAATTGCGGCACGCCGCCGACGAATGTCTGCGTGTCCTTGCCGATCGTCGACAGGCTGTTCGGGCCGGTGAGGACGTCGGCGCCCTGGCCGTTCGTGGTGATCGTCAGGTGGTGCGGGTTCGCCGTCGAGGCGTAGTACTGGAACGGCTCGTGGTGGGCGATGTAGTCGTCCTTGTAGCCCCACTGGCCGGTGCCGCCGAACACGAACCCGATGGGGTGCACGGCGTCGCAGAGCCCCTGGTTCGACGAGTGGGCGGTGAGCGCCGCGAAGCCCATGTTCGAGAACTCGTCCGGGATGAACGTCGACGTCGACTGCCCCGCGGCGTTCGCGAGGAACGTCTGCGTCGGGCGGAAACCGCCCTGGAACCAGCCCCAGGAGAGCCCCGCGGTGTTCAGCAGGTTGCCGATGTTCGTGCCCGACAGCGCGACGGCGTCGCGCGTGGAGCAGTCGTCCCAGTACGGCTGCGCGTCGCTGGTCAGCGAGTAGCCCCCCTTGCCGTCCGGAGTGATGTCCGCGTTCGGCGCGGCGAGCGACGCGACCGACGGATTGTTCGCGAGGTAGTTCGCGTCGACCCCGCCGGTGTTGCCGGCGACGAGGTTGATTGCGCCCGGCGCCGACGGCCCGAAGGTCGTCCCGAACGAGTTGTCGCTCATCGCGTAGCGCTGCGCGTAGTTCCAGACGGCGGTGACGGTGTTGCCGTCGTAGTAGTCCATCACCTGGTTCGGGTTGCACGGCGTGCCGAACGGCGTGTTGCCGTTGCCCTGGCCGACGGACTGGACGAACTGGTCCATCTTGCCGCCGTCGAAGGCCTTCTGCTCGTCGCTGTAGTTGTGGTCCTCGTCACACGTGAGCAGTCCGCCCGCCTGCGCGTTGCCCGTCGGGCTGCTGTCGAGGCGCTGCGGCGTCGCCGCGTTCGAGTTCTGGCTGATCAGGTTCGTCGTGTGCTGCAGCGCGGTCGCGAGCGTCGCGACCGTCGGTAGCAGCCCGTTGACGGGCGGCGTGCCGGGGCGTGCGACGAACGGCTGTCCGTCCGTCCCGCGCGCATACGGATAGGTACCGAAGTAGTGGTCGAACGACACGTTCTCCTGGAAGATCACGACCACATGCTTGATCGGCGTCCTCGTGGTCGCGCTCGTCGCGTTGTTGCGCGCTTGCGTGGACGCCGTCGTCGACACGGCCGCCAGGGCCGCGAGGACTGGCAAAAGCCAACGGAACCTCTTCATAGTCTCCCCTTGAGATCGCATGACGTTGCGCCCCGATGGTCGGGCCAGCCCGCGGCTCGATGGGAATCCGCGCGGAGACAATGTGGTGACGGTCCGGTTGCTCGTACGCGAGTGCGCATAGGATGCGCCGCGGATGCGCGAGACGCTCGAACGCGAGGTGAAGCTCGAGCCCGAGGGAAGCTTCGCGCTCCCCGAGCTTCCCGGCCGGCCGCTCGAACCGCGCCTCTTCACGTCGACCTACTACGACACGCCGCAGCGCAGCCTCGCGCGGTGCGGGATCACGTTGCGCAGGCGCGTCGAGAACGGACTCTCGCGCTGGCAGCTGAAGCTTCCGCGTGACTTCGGCCGCGCCGAGCTCGAAGCCGCGGGCGGTCCCGCAGGGCCGCCGCCGGACCTCGAGGCGCTGCTCACGGCGCATCTGCGCCACGGTCGCGTCGAGCCCGTCGCGACGCTGCGCACCCGACGTGTCGGCGTGCGCGTCGTCGCCGGCGAGCGGTCGCTCGCAGACGTCGTTCTCGACACCGTGGACGTCCTCGACGCGGGACATGCGGCGGGGGCGTTCGCCGAGCTCGAAGTGGAGCTCGTCGACGGCGACGAGCGCGATCTCGACCGCCTGTCACGCGTGCTGCGCCGGGCGGGCGCGCACCGCTCGGCCGGCATGCCGAAGCTCATGCGCGTCCTCGAGCTCGACGGCGAGGACGCACCCCCGCGGGCTGCCGGGGACGTCGAGCACCTCAGGTTCCTGCTCCGCCGCCAACTGCGGGAGCTCGAGACGTGGGACCCGGGCGTCCGGCTCGGCGGCGACCCCGAGGACCTGCACCGGTTCCGCGTCGCGACCCGGCGCGGCCGTGCGCTCATCCGCGCGTCGCGGCCGCTCGTCGGGAACCGGCTCGAAGGGCTCGCCCGCGAGCTCCGCTGGCTCGGCGGCCTGCTGGGCCCGGTCCGCGACCTCGACGTGCTGATCGCGCACCTGCACGGCGTGCTCCCGGCGCTCGGAGGCGACGCGTCCGGCGGCGAGATCATCGTCGCCGCCCTCGAGGACGAACGGGCGGCGCTGCACGACACGCTGCTCCGCGCGCTCGCCTCCGACCGCTATCTCGAGCTGCTCGACCGCGTCGACGACGATGCCGCCGCGATCGCCGCGGTGCCCGACGCCGTCGGCCTCACGGACGTCGCGCGCATCGAGGTCCGCCGGGCGCAGAAGGCCTACGCAAAGCTCGACCCCGTCCCGTCCGACGACGCGTTGCACGGCGTGCGCATCAAGGCGAAGCACGCACGCTACGCCGCGGAGCTCGCGTCGCTCACGAGCGCGAAGGGCATGCGCAGGCTCGTCGCAGCGGCGAAGGAGCTGCAGGACGTGATCGGCGAGCACCAGGACGCCGTCGTTGCCGAAGCGCGTGTGCGCAAGCTCGCGCGCGCGAAGTCGGCGCTCGCCGCCGGGCGCATCGTCGAGATCGAGCGTGGACGCCGGCGCCGCGCGCGTGCCGACGTGCCCGCCGCCTGGAAGCGCTTCGAGCGCGCTGCGGCGAAAGCGCTCTAGGCCGCGACCGCGCGCGCGGTGAGCTCGACGACGGCGCCTTCGCGAACGCCGCCGCGGCCGACGCGGAGTGCGAGGTCGAGCCGCTCCTGGATCGCCGCGAGGATGACGGCGCCCGCGGCAAGCGTGGAGAGGCGTCCCGGGTCGAGGTCGTAGCGCTCGGCGAGCTCGTCGGCAGGCGTCGTCGCGAGCACGTCGAGTGCGCGTGCGAGCTCCTTGCGGCCGAGTGACCCGCCGACGATCTTCTTCAGCGAGCGCGCGCTGCCGCCGACGGCGATCGCGGTCTTCGGAACCGGGAACACGAGGCCCTCGAGATACGGCGCGACCGCTTCGCCCGCGGCGCGCACGGCGTCGGGCCCGGGCGGGTCGTCCGTGAAACAGCGGCTCGCGAGCCGACGGGAGCCGATGTCGATCGAGCGCGTCCAGGCGGGACCGTCGTCGCGCGTGCCGACCGTGATCTGCGCCGACCCTCCGCCGACGTCGCACACGGCAACCGCGTCGTCGTGACGGACGCGCGTGCGCGCGAGCGCGCCGAGGAACGCAAGTCGGCCTTCCTCGGCGCCCGAGAGCAGGCGCACCGGCACCCGCGAGGCCGTCGCAAGGCGCTCGAGCAGCTCGTGGCCGTTCGCGGCCTGCCGTCCCGGGCTCGTCACCAGCACCTCGAGCCGCTCGACGTGGTTCCGCCGCGCGACCTTCACCCACTCGGCGACGCAGTCGGTCACCTCGGCGAGCTTGGGCTCGGGGATGCTGCCGTACTCCTCGATCGCGGCGCCCAGGCCGAGGATCGCGCGGCGCTGCGCGACGGGCTCGCCGTCGCTCGCGACGAGCAGCCGGACCGTGTTCGACCCGACGTCGATGACCCCGACCTGCACACCGCCATGATGACGTGGCCACAGGTCGGAGTCGGTCAGCGTCTCCGTGGGCTCCACCTGGCTCGCTCCCGCTTGCGCATGAAGGCCTCCTGCGCCGGGCGTGCGTGCCCGGCCTCGTGCCTCGGTGGTTCCCAGTTCCCGTCGGCGTGCAACATCCAGGACTGCGCGGTGTCGGCGAGCAGCGTCCGGAAGACCGCCTCGATCTCCGCCCGCACGTGCGGCGCCTCGACCGGCACGAGCACCTCGATCCGGTGGTCGAGGTTCCGCTGCATGAGGTCGGCGCTGCCGAGCAGGTACAGCTTCTCGTCGCCCGCCTCGAAGCAGAAGACGCGGCTGTGCTCGAGGAAGCGGCCGAGGATCGAGCGCACGTGGATGTTCTCCGAGAGGCCGGGGACGCCGGGGCGCAGGGCGCAGATGGCGCGCACGACGATGTCGATCTGGGCGCCGGCCTGCGAGGCCGCGTAGAGCTCCTCGATGATCGTCGGGTCGACGAGGTTGTTGACCTTGATCCTGATGCGTGCGCGCTGTCCGGCTGCGGCAGCCGCGGCGACCTTCCGGATCTCCTCGACGAGCCTTCTGCGGAGCGTGAACGGCGCGACGAGGATCTTCCGGAAGCGCCGCGGCCGTCCGAACCCGGTGACGAAGTTGAAGAGGTCGGCGACGTCTGCGGTGATGTCGGGGTCGGCGGTGAAGAGCCCGATGTCCTCGTAGATGCGCGCGGTCGTCGCGTGGTAGTTGCCGGTGCCGACGTGTACGTAGCGGCGGAGCCCGTCCTTCTCGCGGCGGACGACGAGCGTCGTCTTCGCGTGGATCTTCATGTCCGGGAAGCCGTAGACGACGTGCACGCCCGCCTGCTCGAGCGAGCGCGCCCACTCGATGTTGCGCCGTTCGTCGAAGCGCGCCTTCAGCTCGACGACGCAGACGCTCTGCTTGCCGTTCTCCGCCGCTTCGATCAGCGCCGGTGCGAGCGCGGAGTCGTGGCTCGTGCGGTAGACGGTCGTCTTCAGCGTGACGACGTTCGGGTCCTTCGCCGCCGCGCGCACGAACGACTCGACGCTCGTCGCGAACGAGTCATACGGATGCTGCACCACGATGTCGCGCGCGGCGATCTCGGCGAAGATGCTGCCGTCGCGCGGCGACGAGAGCCGCCGCTGCGTCACGGGCACCCACGGCTTGTCCTTCAGCTCCGGCCGGTCGAGCTCGTAGAGCTGCGACAGATCCGCGAGGTCGAGGATGCCGTGGATCGGATACACGTGCTCCGGCCGCGCCGGGAGCCGTTCCTCGAGCCGGGCCAGCATCCCGCTCGAGATCGACTGCGAGACCTCGAGCCGGACGACGGCGCCGAAGCGCCGCTTCTGCAGCTCACTCTCGACGGCGACGAGGAGGTCGTCTGCGTCGTCGGAGATCTCGGTGTCGCCGTCGCGGGTGACGCGGAACGCCGCGCGCTCGGCGATCTCCATCTCCGGGAAGAGCCAGTCGAGGTAATGCGCGATCACGTTCTCGA
>JAFAHG010000283.1 GCA_019237315.1 Actinomycetota bacterium | reverse complement strand
CTGCGGCAGCGCCGGGATCTACAACCTCGTGCAGCCGGAGGCGGCGCGCACGCTCGGCGACCGCAAGGCCGGACACGTGCTCGCGACCGAGCCGGACGTCTACGCGAGCGCGAACCCGGGCTGCCTGCTGCAGGTGACCGCGGCGCTACGGCGTGCGGGGAAGCCCATCCGGGCCGTGCATCCGGTCGAGTTGCTGGATGCCGCGATCCGCGGCGGCGCGCTTAGTACAGCGCGTGCTTGAAGACGATCGCGAAGGTCGCCCCGAGCATCGCGCAGAGCGTCACGAGCCAGATCGTCGGGGCCGTCCAGCGCCGATCCTCGACGTTCCGCGCCGCCGTCAGGAGGAGCAGTGCGGCGATCGGCGCGAAGAGGAACGGCCAGAGGAAGAGGCTGAGGATCGCGAGCGCGGCCGAGGCCATCGTCAGCAGGGTCCAGAGCGGGGCGTAGCGGCTCGTCATCGGCCGCAACTCTAACGGGAGCGGCGGCGGGCCGCCGCTAGAGCTGTTGCCGGACGCCGGGCTCGGACTCGAGCTGCTCGAGCTGCGCCCGGTAGTCGCCCTGCAGGGCCTCTCGGGCCTGACCGCGGCGGAACAGCGGGAGCACCTCGCGCCGCTGCGCGTCCTCGAGACCGAGTGCCACCCCGCCGTAGAAGGCGAGCACGGCGAGCGCGATGCCGAAGCCGCCGGACACCTTCAGCCATTCGTGGGTGCCGCCCACCTCGTAGTACCCGTTGAGCACCATTCGCGCCACGGCGAGCCCGAGCAGCAGCGAGAAGAACGGCTTGCCCCCCAGCGAGAGCACGGCGAGCAGGAGCGCAACCGCACCGAACCCGAACAGGTAGACGCCCAGCGACACGGCCTTCTGCCCCGGCGGCGATGCGTAGTCGCTCCAGCCGATGAAGAGCCACGACGTCGTGAACAGTCCGAGGGTCGTCGCGCCGAGCGTGTCGCGGCCGAGGAACCCGAAGATCGTCGCGAGGAGCTCGAGCGGGAAGACGAACGACATGAGCGTCATTCCGACGTGCTTCTGCTCGAGCAGCGGGATCCAACCGATCGCGCTGCAGCCGAGAAGCAGCATCCCGATGCCGAACGAGAAGAAGCCGAGCGGGAGGCCGCTGCCGATCGGCCGCAGGACGATGCGCGCGTGCTCGACGTGGCCGTCCACCAGCGTGTCGTACCGAGACGCGTTGCGCGCAAACGTTTTTCGTCACCCGGGTGCTGTTGCAGCCGTGACCTCGAAGGTTTCACCGGTCGACCTCGGGTGAGACGAGCGCTGTGACGTCGCGCACGCTCATGCCGGTCTTCGCGCTCGTCGTCGTCTGCATCGGGACCGCGGCGCTCGCGTCGTACTTCCGGTTCCAGACGCACAACGGGCCGATCGCTCGCGCACCCGCGTTCTCCGCGTCGGAGCTCGGCGCGCTTCCGAGCGAGGACTGGCTCACGAACGGCGGCTCGCTCTCGAACGACCGCTACTCGCCGCTCGCGCAGATCAACACGACGAACGTCGCGCAGCTCAAGGGCGTCTGGGAGATCCACCTCGGCTCGGCGACCGCTGCGAAGTACTCCGGCGAATCGCAGCCGATCGTCTACCGCGGCGTCATGTACCTGCCGACGGGCGACGACGAGGTCTACGCGATCAGCATCAGGAACGGTGCGGTGCTCTGGCGCTGGAACCCGCACATCAACCAGAAGATCTCGACCGTGTGCTGCGGCTGGGAGAGCCGCGGCGTCGCGCTCGGCGACGGGAAGGTGTACCTCGGCCTGCTCGACGGGACCGTCGCGGCGCTCGACCAGAAGACGGGCAAGCTCGTCTGGCGAACGTCGATCGGCTCGTGGAGGCACGGGTACACGATCACGGCCGCGCCGCTCTACTACGACGGGCGCGTGTACTCCGGTATCTCCGGCGGCGAGTACGAGATCCGCGGCAGGGAGACGGCGCTCGACGCCCGCACCGGCCGCGTGCTCTGGCGCTACTACACCGTCCCCGGCCCGGGGCAGGTCGGCAACGACACGTGGCCGAAGAACAGCAACGCGTGGCAGCGCGGCGGCGCGTCGATCTGGAACACGCCGTCCGTCGACCCGGCGCTGAACCTCATCTACTTCTCGACGGGCAACGCATCGCCCGACTTCGCCGGCGCCGAGCGGAAGGGGGCGAATCTCTTCACCGCCTCGATCGTCGCGGTCGACGCGACGACCGGCAAGTTGAAGTGGTACTTCCAGCAGGTCCACCACGACATCTGGGACTACGACGCGCCGAGCCCGACGCTCCTCTTCGATCTGCAGGTCCACGGACAGATGCGCCACGCCGTCGCCGAGGTGGGGAAGACGGGCTGGGCGTACGTCCTCGACCGCGCGACGGGCAAGCCGATCTTCGGCATCCAGGAGCGTGCGGTGCCGCAGGCCGCGAGTCAGCAGACGTATCCGACGCAGCCGTTCCCGGTCGGCGACGCGACCGTTCAGCACGCGATCACACCGTCGGAATACAAGGCGCTCGTGAAAGCAACGCCGAACGTCAAGTACGTGAACGGCGGGAAGATCTTCACGCCGTACACGCGTGGTCATCCGGTCTTCGCGAGCCCGGGGACGCTCGGGGGGACGAACTGGCCGCCGTCGTCGTACAACCCCGGGACGCACATGATGTACGTGTGCGGCGTCGATCAGGCCGCGCTCTTCACGGGCGGAAAGCTCAACCCGTACAAGCCCGGCGCGCAGGAGCTCGGGAGCGCCTTCGTTCCCGTCGGTCCTGCGAGCGGGACGGTCACCGCGCTCGACATGACGTCGAACCGCATCGCGTGGCAGCGCTCCCTCACGGACTCGTGTTACTCGGGCTCCGCGACGACGGGGGGTGATCTCGTGTTCGTCGGCCGCGACAAGGGCCAGCTGCAGGCGCTCGACGCGCGGACGGGCAAGACGCTCTGGAGCTTCCAGACGGGCGCGGGAGCGAACAACGTGCCGACGATCTTCAAGCAGGGCGGGACGGAGTACGTCGCCTTCTACGCCGGCGGTAGCGCGCTCGGCGCGACCCCGCACGGCGACAATCTCTGGCTCTTCTCGCTGAAGGGGACGCTGGGCCCGGCGACGCACATCGGCAAGGCCGGCGGCGTCCTGCATGCGGGCGAGAAGCCGGACGTCTCGAAGGGCGGGCAGGTCTTCGCCGCAAACTGTTCCGTCTGCCACGGCGCGCTCGGCCAGGGCGGCAACGGCGGCCCGAACCTGCAGACGCGGCCGCACGCGAAGATCTTCGCGCGCGTCGTCACGCAGGTCACGAACGGCGGCGGCGGTATGCCGCCCTTCAAGGGGACGCTGAGCCCGGCGCAGATCGACGACGTTGCGGCGTTCGTCAACCAGAAGGTCGCGAAGCCGACTCGTTAACCGCGGTAGGCGGCGGCTTCGCTGCGCACGAGCGCGACGAGGTTTCCGAGCGCGAGGTTCACGTCGAGGACGTGCAGCCCGAGCGCGGGGTCGCGCAGCCGCGTCAGGTCGGGGCTCGGGTGTCCGACTCGCTCGACGTCGAGCCACGTCGCGTCGCCGGCGGTGCGGCAACGCGCGGTGTACGCGCCGGGAAACGCGACCCAGGGCGTCGTCGGGTGAAGCGCCGAGTGCAGGAAGAGCAGGACGAGCGACGGCAGGTACGGGTCGAGCGCCGCCTCGCCGCCGCCCGGGGCGGCCGGGTCGACGCACACGATCGGCGCGCGGCGGCGGGGCGCGAGGAGCGGCAGCCCGGCGTTCGACGTCGCGCGCGCGAATTGCGCGTTCGCGGGCGGCGTACCCGCGAAGCTCGAGTACGCGACGACGCACCCGGTCTGCGTGCGCGAGCGGCACGCCGGCACGTGCGCGAAGTCGGCCGTCGTCACGTTCCCGCCGAGGATGAGCGCCGACACCAAACGCCGCCGCACCGACGGGTCGTGGTCGATCCGCTCCTGGACCAGCCGCGTGAGGATCACGGCCCCTTGCGAGTGGCCGATGAGGACGAAGCCGCGGCCGTGGTTCCAGCGCGCGAGGTAGTCGTCGAACGCGGCGCGAACGTCGTCGTAGGCGAGGAGCGCATTCGCGAGACGGATGCGCCCAGGGTGGTCGAGCGCGGCGAGGGTGATCTGGCGGTAGACCGGCGCGTAGACGCGGCAGACCTGTGAGAAGCGCGCCGCCTGTGCGACGGCGACCTCGCGCTCGCGCAGGCCGGCGACGAGGTTCGCGTTCACGGTCTGCTGCGCGCTGACCGTGGGGTACACGTAGAAGCAGTCGACCGGCGCGTCGCTGGCGGACGAGGCGTGCTCGACGTGCGTCGCGCCGCCCGGCGAGACCACGGTCGCACTCAGGTCGCCGGCGCACGGGTCGTCCGCGAGCCCCGGCCGGCAGAGCCACACCGTCCGTCCCGCCGTGTGCCGCGCGCCCCCGCACCCTGCGAGCGCGATGCACGCGAGCGCCAGGAGGACCGCGCGCCGCACGGCTGAAGCGTAGCCGGGCCGGTCAGATGCGCCGAGCGCCGACGTAGTTCGCGAGCGCCCACGGGTCGTTCAGGCTGTCGATGCGCACGAACGACCCGGTGTCCGGCGCGTCGACGTACTGGCCGTTCCCGATGTAGATCCCGACGTGGTCGAGTTGCGCGAAGAAGACCAGGTCGCCCGGCTGCAGCGCGCTCTCCGGGACGGCGTCGCCGTAGCCGTACTGCGCCGCGGCGTAGTGCGGAAGGATGACGCCGAGCTGTGCGTACACGTAGCTCACGAGCCCCGAGCAGTCGAACCCCGCCGGCGTCGAGCCGCCCCAGACGTACGGAACGCCGATGTACTGCAACGCGATCTGCGCCGCCTGCGGATAGCCCTGCAGGCCCGAGACGGGGGGCGGCGCGGGAGCCGTCGCGACTGTGGTCGTCGGTGTCACGGTCGTCGTCGTCGTCTGCGCCCGCGCCGCTGCCGCGGCGCGCGCACGCGCGGCGGCCGCCGCCGCCGCAGCAGCTCTCGCTCGCGCCGCCGCTTGCGCCGCGAGACGCGCACGCGCGAGTGCGGCGAGGCGCTCCTGCCGCGCGCGCTGCTCCGCCTCGAGCCGGCTGATCTCCGACTGCACCGACGCGAGCAGCGTCCGCCGCAACGCGAGGCCGCGCTCGATCGTCGCGCGGCGCGCCGCGAGCTCGCGCACCGTCTTCGCGGCCGCGCGCCGATCGGCGGCGACCGCACGCACGGCGTGCGCGAAGCGTACGCGCGCGAGCGTGGCCTGACGCGCAACGTTCGCGACCTCGCCGCTGATCGCGCCCTCCGCATGCGTGAGCGTGATCAGATCGGACACGTTCTCCGATCCGATCAGCACCTCGAGCGCGGTCGGGCGGTCCGACGTGTAGAGGTCGACGAGGAGCTGCGCCGCGCGGAGCTGCGCGCGGGAGTCCGTGGCGCGGGCGCGCACGAGCGCGGCTTTCTCCGCGTGCAGGCGCCGGTCGACCTGCGCGAGGCGTACGCGCGCTCCGTCGTATTGCTCGCTGACCGTGTTCAGGTGCTCGTCGATCGCGTCGATCTGCGCGATGACACCTTGCGCCTCTGCGCGCTTGGCCGCAAGTGGCGTCGTGGCGCCGGCCGCGGCTGCGCACGCGACAGCGAGCGACGCGACGGCGAAGACGGATGTGAGCGTGCGCACTACGAAGACCCCGTACGGAAGGTAAAGGTTCCGTTACGCGCTTGCAGCCTGATCTCCTCCGTTGCACACTCTGGGCGAGACGGGTCGCTGCGAGGGGGACGGTATGCGGAAGGTTGTGGCGCTGATCGCGCTGGTGACGTTTGCGCTCTGCGCGGCCACGGCGCGCGCGAACCTGAGCGTCGGCATCAACGACGACGCGGGTGTCGAGTCCGCTTCGGCCTCGTGGTTCTTCCCGACGATGCGCTCCGAGGGGCTCTCGGTCGACACCGTGACCCTCCGCTGGGACGAGGGCGCACCGAAGACGATCTCCCCCTCGGACGTCGCCGCCGTCAACGCGGTCGTCTCGGCCGCGCAGGCCGCCGGCGTCACCGTCGAGCTCGACCTCTACCCGCTGCACTCGACGGCGCTCACCGACGGGACGCGCTGCCGCGCGGCGTCGTCTCCGCTGCAGTGCGGCGACTCGGTGCGCATCAGGCGGTTCGCCGCGTGGACGGCGCAGGTCGCGCAGACGTTTCCGGCCGTGCACGACTTCGTCGTCATGAACGAGTGCAACCAGCCGTACTTCGTCAACCCGCAGTGGACGCTCGCGGGCACGAACGAGTCGGCGGAGATCTGCGGGCGCGCGCTCGTCGCCGCCTACGACGCGCTGCACGCCGTGAGCGCGCAGAACACGGTGTGGGGAGTTGGGCTCTCGCCGCGCGGTAACGACGACCCGAACGCCGCGAGCAACTCGTCGACCTCGCCCGTGAAGTTCCTCGCAGCGCTCGGCGCCTGGTTCCGCGCCTACGTCGCGCAAACGCATCGGACGGCGCCGCTGATGGACGGCCTCGACATCCATCCGTATCCGGTGCCGCAGTCGCTGCCGTTCGCAACGGGCTACTCGAACGCGAACGACGCCTCGGTCGGGAACCTGCCGCGCCTCTACGCGGCGTTCTACTCCGCGTTCTCGGGGACGCCGCAGCCGACGATCGGCCAGCAGACGGGCGGCGGTCTGCCCGTGAGCGTGAACGAGGTCGGCATCCAGACGTCGTCCGCAGGGCTCTCCGGCTACCACGGCGTGAAGCTCGCCGCGAACGCGGCCGGCGGCGTGTTCGGCCCCTATGCGACGCAGGCCTACCAGGCGCAGTGGTACGGGCAGATGCTCGACCTGCTCGCATGCGACCCGAACGTCCGCGTCGTGAACATCTTCAAGCTCGTCGACGAGCCCGACCTCGGCGGCTGGCAGAGCGGCCTCTACCAGTTCTCCGCGAACGGCACGCCGGCCCCGAAGCAATCCGCGCAGACCGTGCGCTCGTGGATCGCCTCGACCGGCGGTGCGTGTCGCGGGTCGCTGCACCCGTGGAGCCCGCCGTCGCCGAAGCCCGTCGTGACCCCGCCGCAGCCCGCTCCTCCCGCCGCGCCGAGCGGCAATCCCTTCACCTCCGGCGAGCGCGGCTGGGACGTGAGCTGGCCGAACTGCTTCCTCACGCTTCCGCAGACGGGCTTCCTCGTCGTCGGCGTCACGGGCGGCCAGCCGTTCACCGCCAATCCCTGCTTCCGAAAGGAAGCGGCGACGGGCGTCGCCGGCGTCTACGTGAACACGGGGTACACCAAGCGCTGGCTCGAGCGCACGACCCGCGCGTGCGCGAACCTCGGCGCCGCGCAGGACACGCCGCTCGCAACCAGACGCGCCTACGCGCTCGGGTGCAGCGAGGCCTCGTACGCGTTCACGCTTGCCACACCCGTGAAGCCGAGCATGTACTGGCTCGACGTCGAGCGCTCGAATCCGTGGTCGGTGAGCCCGACCCTCAACCGTGCGGTGCTCCGCGGCATGGTCGACTTCCTCGCGAGCCGCAAGCCGACGCCGCTCATCGGCGTGTATTCGTCGCCGTCGTGGTGGCGCGGCATCACCGGCGGCTGGCAGCTCGCTCTCCCCGAGTGGACGCCGACTGCGGTCCGCGGCGCGGCGAGCTGCGCGCAGGGCTTCTCGACCGGCCCGGTGTGGCTGACGCAGGGCGGCTCGAGCCGCATCGACGTCGACCGCGCCTGCTAGCGGCGGTTCGTCAGCGGCTCCGCCGCGTCGTGCTCGAAAT
>JAFAHG010000195.1 GCA_019237315.1 Actinomycetota bacterium | reverse complement strand
CAACGACATCTCGTCGCGGAGGACGAGCGAGAGCAGCAGGTCGAACGGGCCCTCGAACGCCTCGAGGTCGAGCTCGAGCTCAGTGACCGCGGGCACCCGCGCAGGCTATCCGGCCTAGCGGACGCGGCTGCGCGGAATGGCCATCTTCGGCCCTTCCGGCATCGGCCGCGGGCGCGGCCGGCGGCGCGGCGGTCCGGGCGGCTCCCACCCGTGGTCGAGCACCTGCCACCAGACGAAGAACCCTGCGGCGCAGAAGAAGACGACCGCCGACACCCACGCGTTCAGGCGCAGCCCGAGGAAGTGGTGCGCGGGGTCGATCCGCAACAGCTCCTCGAAGAACCGGCCGAAGCAGTAGTAGGCCACGTACAACGCGAAGAGCGCCGGCGGCTTCAGCCGCACGCGCCGGGCGATCCAGAGGAGCAGCAGCACGCCGACGAGATCCCAGATCAGCTCGTAGAGGAACGTCGGGTGGAAGAGCACGCGATGCCCGTTCACGTAATACGTCTGGTTCGGGTTCACGAAATGGCTCTGGTCGATCTCGAGTCCCCACGGCAGCGTGGTCGGCTTGCCGTAGAGCTCCTGGTTCCACCAGTTCCCGATGCGCCCGATGCCTTGCGCGAGCAGCAGGCCCGGCGCGACGACGTCCATGAAGAGCCGCGCGGAGTTGCCCGACCGCCGGATGACGACGACACCGGCAAGCGTCCCCAGCAGGATCCCGCCCCAGACACCGAGGCCGCCCTTCCAGATCTCGAACGCTCCCTCCCACTTCGGCGACGGCACCTGGTTCCACGAGGTCAGGTCGTGGTAGGCGCGCGCGCCGACGATCCCGAACGCGACGCCCCAAACCGTGACGCGCACGACGAGGTCGAACTCGCCGCCGAGACGGCGCCAGCGCACGGCGGTCAGCCACACGCACGCGAAGATCGCGATGAGCAGCATCAGCCCGTACATGTGGATCGTCAGCGGGCCGACGTGGACGACGTTGCTGTGCGGCGAGGGGATCGCGGCGAGCATCGCGGGCATTCTGCCCGGCGCGCGGCCGGTCCGTCCCGACTACAGGCCGGGCGTCGGCGCGGCGGTCTCGGCGCCCATGATCAGCGTCACGCTCATGACGCCCTGAAGCTCGGTGAGGTCGAGCCTCTCACCTTCCGGCGCGCACTGCACCACGCCCGAACTCGCCTGCTCGTTGAGGCATACGAACTTGTGCACCTTCCGCGTCGCCGCGACGCGCACGAGGGCGTCCACGCGGCTCGGGAGGGCGGCTTCGAGCTGAGGGGTCAGCTGGAACACGAGCGCCGAAACGGTGCTTTCGGTCTTCGGGTCGAGCCGGTAGCCGACCGGGATGCCGAGATCGACGTATGCGGGCAGCAAACCCGCGACGTTCACCGGCACGGAGAAGAGCGGCGACTGCGAGCTGCTGGCGATGTCGGAGATCGCCGGCGAGTTACCGATTCCTTCGTGAAGCACCTCTGTCGTGCCGGCGCCACGCGGAATCGCGACCACCGCGGCGAGTGCGCCGACTGCCGCAGCGACCACGGCGATGCCGAACACCGGCGAGATGTGGACGTGCGGGACGTGGGGGACGTGCGCCATGCGACCATGGTCGGCGCTCCGTTGCCCGAGGGCGTCCGCAGCTCCCCGCAGAACGTTGCGGGTTTCTGCGAACGCGCTAGAGCAGGATCTGGAGCGCGAGCTCCGGCGAGCAGCCCCGCTCGATCATCTCGATCGCGCGGTGCAGGTCGACGTCGTGTCGCGATGCGAGGTGAGCCGCCGAGTCGGGGTCGTACCCCGCAGCCTCGAGCGCCTCGGTGCGCCACCGCTCCACCCGCTCCATTTCCGTCTCTTCGATGTGGACTTCAGCCGCAGACATTGCGTCCTCTCTCCGTTGATCTCATCGTCTCATTCGGTAAAACGAGCGAAGCGGTTTAGTAAATACCCGCGAAAAGTGAGGATTTAGAAAGGCTTTAGGTCTCTTGCTGCAAAACGCTGCAGCGCCCGCTGAAGGTACGCCTAGGCGAGCGCGGATTCGCCCAGGAGCGCCTTCACCTCCGCATAGAAGTCGGCCACGGGCTGAACCCGGTATTTCGGGCCGAGCGCGAGGAGTTGCGAGCCGGCGGAGGTGACGCAGTCCACGTAGACCGGGCTCTCGCCCGGGAAGTCGCGGATCACGGCGGCGAGGTCGCGGATGATCCCGGCCCGCGCCTGCGTCGCGTCGATCCGCAGGCGCACCTCCCGCTTGATCGGGACAGACTCGAACGCCGAGACCTCGGAGGCGATCAGCTTCGTCTCCCCCTCCTTGTGGTCGACGCGGCCCTTCACGATCAGGATCCGGTCGGCGACGCAGAGCTCCGACGCAGCCGCGTACGTCGAGTTGAAGACGACGCACTCGATGCCGCCGGTGACGTCGTCGAGGCGCATGAAGCACATCGGCTCACCGCGCTTCGTCGTCAGGTGCTTGACCTCGGACACGATGCCGCCGACGGTGACCGACTCGCCGTCGCGGCGGCGTTCGAGCTCGCCGATCGTCGCGTCGGTCTTCGAGCGCAGCTCGCCGCGGATCGACGACAGCGGATGCTCGGAGACGTAGAGCCCGAGCGTCTCCTTCTCGAGCCGCAGGAGCTCCGACTTCTCGAACTCCTCCGCGGGCACGACGGGATGATGGCGCGGCGCAGACTCGACCGCGTCGCCGAGGTCGAAGATCGACCCCTGCCCGGCGAGCCGGTCGGCCTGCTGCTTCTGCCCGTACGCGAGTGCCTGCTCGAGCAGCGAGAGCATCCCGCGACGCGAACCGGGGAGCGCGCCGCACTTCACCAGCGACTCGAGTGCGCGCTTGTTGACGACCGAGGTGTCGACGCGTTCGACGAAGTCCCAGATCGACTCGAAGGGCCCGCCCTCCTCGCGCGCGCGCACGATCGTGCGGCAGGCGAGCTCGCCGACGCCCTTCACGGCGTTGAGGCCGAAGCGGATCTTCCCGTCGACGACCGCGAAGTCGACCTGCGACTCGTTCACGTCCGGCGGCATCACCTCGATACCGAGCTCGTGGCACGCGTTGACGTAGAACGGCACGCGGTCTTTCGTGTTCATCACCGAGCTGATGAGCGCCGCCATGTACTCGCACGGGTGGTTCGCGCGCAGCCACGCTGTGCGATAGGACGTCAGCCCGTAGCACGCGGCGTGCGACTTGTTGAACGAGTAGTCCTGCGCCTTTTCCATGTCCTCCCAGAGCTGGCGCGCGACGGCCTCCGACGTGTTGTTCTCGATGCAGCCTTCGATGAACTTCCCCTTGAGGGAGGCCATGAGCTTGTGGTCCTTCTTGCCGATCGCGCGGCGGAGGTCGTCGGCTTCCGCGAGCGTGAAGCCGCCGATCTGCTGCGCGATCTCCATCGACTGCTCCTGGTAGACGGAGATGCCGTAGGTGCCGCCGAGGATCGGCTTGAGGCGCGGATCGAGGAACGTGACCGGCTCCTTGCCGTTCTTGCGGTTCGCGTAGGTCGGGATGTACTGCATCGGGCCCGGCCGGTAGAGCGCGCCGAGGGCGACGATGTCCTCGAACTCGGTCGGCTTCACCTGGCGCAGCGCCTCGCGCATCCCCGACGACTCGAACTGGAAGACGCCGGTCGCCTCGCCGCGCGCGAGCATCTCGTACGTCTTCCGGTCGTCCATCGGGATCTGCGTGATGTCCAGGCTCGGCACGAGCTCGACGGCCTTGTCGATGACGTCGAGGTTGCGCAGCCCGAGGAAGTCCATCTTCAGCAGGCCGAGCGCCTCGACGTCCTTCATGCCGAACTGCGTGACGACTTCCTGGTCGGAGCCTTTCTGCTGCAGCGGGACGACGTTCATCAGCGGCTCGGCGCCGATGACGACGCCGGCGGCGTGGATCGAGTCTGCGCGCGTGAGGCCCTCGAGCGGGCGCGCGAGCTCGACAATCTCCTTCGCGACGGGGTCGGAGTCGACGGCCTTGCGGAGCTCGGCGCTCGGCTTGAGGCATTCCTCGAGCGTCTGGCCCGGACCTTCAGGGATGAGCTTCGCGATCTTGTCGACGACGCCGTACGGGATCTCGAGCACGCGGCCGGCGTCGCGCACCGCGGCGCGCGCGGCCATCGTCGAGAAGGTGATGATCTGCGCGACGCGGTCGCGGCCGTACTTCTCGGTGACGTAGTTGATGACGCGCTCGCGGCCTTCGACGGCGAAGTCGATGTCCATGTCCGGCATCGACTTGCGGCCAGGGTTGAGGAAGCGCTCGAAGAGGAGGTCGTAGCGGATCGGGTCGAGGTCGGTGATCTCGAGGCAGTACGCGACGAGGCTT
>JAFAHG010000028.1 GCA_019237315.1 Actinomycetota bacterium | reverse complement strand
CGTCCTCGAGGCGGAGTTCGAGCACCAGGTGCACAAGGGCGACGCGACCGAGCTCTTCGTGCTCGAGCGCGCCGGCATCAAGCGTCCGCCGGACATCCTCGTCGCCGTCACCGGCGACGACGAGGACAACATGGTGATCTGCCAGCTCGCGCGGGAGCGCTACGGCGTCAACACCGTCATCGCGCGCGTGAACGACCCGCGCAACCAGCCGTACTTCGACCTGCTCGGGATCTCGCCGACCGTGTCGGCGACCCAGGCGATCATGGGCCTGATCGAGCACGAGGTGCCGGAGCACGGTCTCATCCACCTGCTCGACCTGAAGAAGGAGAACCTGGAGATCGTCGAGATCACCGTCGGCGACAAGGCCGCGTGCGCCGGCAAGACGATCCGCCAGATGACCCTTCCCGCCGGCTCGCGCCTCATCTCGATCGTGCGCGACGGCAAGGCGGAGATTCCCGAGGAATCGACCCAGCTCGAACCCGGAGACTCAGTGCTCGCGATCCTCGAGCCCGGCAAGGAAGACGAGCTGCGCCGGATGCTGGTCAAGGAGTAGCCGTCAGCACCCCCGGGTACCGTTTCCGCGTGCGCCTCGCACGCATCTCCTCGCCGCGCGTGCTCGCATGGGCGACCGCAGCAGTCGGAGTCGTCGCGGTCGTGTCCGCGGCCACGCCCGAGATGGCGAACCGCTACGACGTGGTGCGCGGCCTGCTCTCGCAGAGCGTGCCCGAGGCGGCCCGGACGCTGACGCTCGCGTTCGGACTCGGCTTGCTCTGGCTGGCGCGCGGCCTCGCACGCCGCAAGCATCGCGCGTGGCAGCTCGCCGTCCTGCTCGTGGTCGCGACCGCGGTCGGCCACCTCGCGAAGGGGCTCGACGTCGAGGAGGCGGTCGGCACCCTCGTCGTGCTCGCCGGCCTGCTCTACGCGCGCCGCGAGTTCATCGCGCCGGGCGATCCCGCGGCTGTGCGGCCGCTGCTCCAGATCGTGCTCGCGCTCGCCGTCCTCGCCCCGATCTCGATCCTCCACTTCTACGGCACCGTCGCGTACTCGGACCGTGTGGACGACGCGATCGTGATCGTGATCGGTGCGCTCGCGCTGCGCGCGCTCGCCATCTGGCTGCGTCCCGTCGCCGAGCGCGTCCGCCACCTGCCG
Source organism: Actinomycetota bacterium (assembly GCA_019237315.1). Taxonomy (GTDB): domain Bacteria; phylum Actinomycetota; class Thermoleophilia; order Gaiellales; family Gaiellaceae; genus PALSA-600. Next base: position 5,503 of record JAFAHG010000028.1, on the reverse strand, counting down.
GACGACCGGCGACGCGCCGAGCAGCTCGTGCACGAGCACGGCAACGACAGCCTCGCGTACTTCGCGCTGCGCCAGGACAAGGCGACGTTCTTCTCGGCGAGCCACCGTTCGTTCCTCGCCTACCGCGTCGTCGGTGCGACAGCGCTCGTCGCGGGAGATCCGATCGGCGACGAGGCGGAGCGCGCCGAGCTGCTCGACGAGTTCCGACGCGTCGCGCACTCGAAGGGCTGGCGCGTCGCCGTCGCCGGTGCGGCGGACGACGCGCTGCGCGGCTACGCGGAGCTCGGGTTCAAATCGCTGTACCTCGGCGACGAGGCGTTCGTGCGCCCCGCCGAGTTCTCGCTCGACGGCCGGCCGATCCGCAAGGTGCGGCAGTCGGTTTCGCGCCTCGACAAGGCCGGGTACACGTTCCAGATCGCGAGCCCGGCCAAAATCGACGACGAGCTGCGCGACGAGCTGCGCGCCGTCTCCGAGGAATGGCGCGGCAACTGGCCGGAGCGCGGCTTCACGATGGCGATGGACGCGCTCTTCGCATATCCCGACGCACCCGTCGCGTTCGCGCGCGACGAGACCGGAGCGGTCGGCGGGTTCCTGCAGCTCGTGCCCGCGCCCGCTTCCGGTGGGTACTCGCTCGCGTCGATGCGGCGCCGCCGCGACTCGCCGAACGGGTTGATGGAGTTCCTGATCGTGCGCACGATCGAGTGGGCACGCGAGAACGGCGTCTCCGAGGTGTCGCTGAACTTCTCCGTCTTCGCCGAGTATCTACGCGCCGACCGCGGCATCGTGCGTGCGCTGCTGCTTCGCCTGGACCGTCTCTTCCAGCTCGAGCGGCTGCACAGCTTCAACCGGAAGTTCTTCCCGCACTGGCGGCGCCGCTACTTCTGCGTCGAGCGCTGGTCCGACCTGCCCGCCGCGGGGCTTGCCTATCTGCATGCCGAGTCGCTGCTGACGCCGCCCGGCCCGTGGGCGAAGTCGCTCGACCTGGCAGCGCGTTGAGGCTCGCGCTCGCAGCGCTCGCAGCTGCGCTGCTGCCGGTCGGCGCGCAGGCGGCGGACTGGCCCGGCTTCGACTACGACACCGCGCGCAGCGGGAGCGGCCCCGTGGCGACCGGCATCACCGCGGCCAACGCAGGGCACCTCGTGCGTCGCAAGGTGCAACTCGACGGGACGGTCGACTCCGCGCCGATCTACCTCCACGGAGTCACGGTGGGCGGTTCGGTGCACGACGTCTTCTTCGTGACGACGACGTACGGCCGCACGGAGGCGATCGATGCGGCTACCGGAAGCGTGCTCTGGCGCTACGTCCCGGCGACGTACGCGGCGTACGCCGGCTCGCCGCAGATCACGACGATGACGCCGCAGGCCGATCCCTCGCGCACGGCGATCTACGCCGGCGAGCCGGACGGCCGGATCGTCAAGCTCGCCGTCGCGACCGGCAAGCTCCTCTGGTCGACGCCGATCACGCGCGACCCGACGCACGAGAAGCTCGCCGGGTCGATCAACGTCTCACGCGGCCTCGTGCTTGCTGCCACCGACGGTTACATCGGCGACGCACCGCCGTACCAGGGGCACGTCGTCTCGCTGAACGCGACGACAGGCGCGTTGGTCGGCGTCTGGAACTCGCTCTGCTCGAACCGCACGGGGATCATCCAGCCGTCGACTTGCGGATCGAGCGACTCCGCGATGTGGGGGCGGTCGGCGCCGGTCGTCGACCCCGCCACGGGCGATCTCCTGCTCGCCACCGGCAACGGGCCTTGGAACGGCCGCACCGACTGGGGTGACAGCGTCGTCGTCGTGTCGCCCGATGCGTCGCATCTCCTGAGGCACTGGACGCCGTGGGACGAGGCGCAGCTGAACGACGACGACCAGGACCTCGGCTCGACCGCGCCGGCGCTCCTCACCCGCGGCTACTTCGTGCAGGGCGGCAAGGACGGGAAGCTCCGGCTGCTGCGGCTCCAGACGCTTCCCGGCGTGAACGCGAAGCGCGGCGGCGAGCTTCAGACCATCTCGACTCCGGGCGGAGCCGACCTCTTCTCGGAGCCTGCCGTGTGGCAGGGGACGTGGATCTTCCTCGTCGACGACGCCGGCACCGCCGCGTGGCGCTTCGCCGGCGGGCGTCTGCACCCCGCGTGGTCGAACGGCAACGGAGGAACGAGCCCCGTCGTCGCCGGCGGCCTCGTCTACGTCGCGGGCAGCGGCGCGATCCACGTCTACGTGCCGACGACCGGCCGTGAGGTTGCGACGCTCCCGATCGGCGAGGTGCACTGGCAGAGCCCGATCGTCGTCGACGGCCGCGTCGCCGCCGCCGAAGGGAATTCGAACGACCATTCGCAAAACGGCGTGCTCGACATCTACCAGTAAGCGTTTCGAGCGCCTCGCCGCGGGTAGCCGAAGCGCATGAACAGTGCTTGGCTCCACGGCTGCGGCGTGTGCCTGCGGACGGCGGCCCGGATCACGTCCCCGTTCCGGACGGCCGAGGCTCAGGCGGCGCGGCTGCACGACATCGAGCAGCTCGGGCTCGACGCCGAGGCGCCGCTGATCGCGATTGCCGGCGTGGTGCTCTTCCTGCTGCCGGTCTTCATCTTCCTCGCCGGCTCGGCGTTCGCCGCGTACTACCTGTCGGGGGCCTAGCCCGCTCTTCGGCGGCGAACCTGCGGCCCCTGGTGGCCGAGCGCCGCGTAGGCGAGCGCCTGCAGCGACTCGTTCAGGTTGCGCAGCTCGTGCGCGATCACCGTCAGGTCCTCGCGAGCTTCCTGACGCCGATTGAGGCGCGCGAGCTCCTCGGCGATCCGGTCGAGATGCTCGAGCAGGACCTCGAACTTGCGATCAGCGACGTCGTCCATCGCTACGAGTGTAGTTCCTCGACGTTGCGCACCACGCGCGCGCCCGGGAGTCGCGCGAGCAGCCGCTCGAGCGAGCCGGGTCCCGTCTCGAGCTCGTCGATGCGACGCGCCGCACCGAGGTGTGCGAGCGCGATGCGCGCGAGCTCCTCCGGTGCGTCGGTGAAGACGCCGATGCGCACGCCCCCCGCCTGCAAGCGCCGCAGGGCCGCGGTGGCGCGTGCGTCCGGCCGCAGGTAGACCGGCGCATGCTCCTCCGCGAACCGTTCGAGCATCGAGCGCCAGTTCGGCAGCTCGTCGTCGAGGCGTGTCGCATCGACGTGAGCACGCCGCGAGACGTCCGCGAGCCACGCGTCGAAGAGCGGCGTCGTGTCGCCGAGGACGCGGTCGAGGTCGATCGCAACTGCGCTCACGGCCCGATGCTAGATCCGCGGTGCATTGACGACGCGCACGAACGGCTTCTCCTCGAACCATTCGACGACGGTCAGCGACCCGTACGAGAGGTCGAAGCGGAACATCAGGTCGGGTTCCATGCCGAGCGCGTCGACGAGGATCGTCCGGATCGGCATCGCGTGCGTGACGACCGCGACCTGCTCGCCCTCGTGACGCTCGACGATTGCGGCGATCGCGGCGGCCACGCGCGTTCGCAGTGCAGCGACGCTCTCGCCGCCCGGGAAGGTCGCTGTCGCAGGCGAGAGGAACCACGTCGCCTCCACGGGGTACCGCGTCGCCGCCTCTTCGAGGGTCAGACCTTCCAGCTCGCCGAAGTCGAGCTCGCGCAGGTCGTCGACGACCACGGGCTCGAGGCGCGTGCGGCGGGCGAGGGGCTCGGCGGTCGCACGCGCACGCCGGAGTGGGCTCGTATAGAGCGCCACAAACGTCTCTCCCGCGAGCATCGCCGCGATCGCCTCTGCGTGCGCCGCACCTTCCGGCGACAGCTCCGGGTCGAGCCGCCCGTAGATGCAGTGCCGGACGCTCTCGTCCGGCTCGGCGTGTCGGACGACGACGAGTCGTGTCCTCACCGGCGCCGGACGGGCACGACCGCGATCGGAACGCCGTCCTCGGCGAGCACCCGCACGTCGGCGCCGTAGTGATGCGCGAGCAGTGCCTGGTCTGCGACCTCGGCAGGCGGCCCGTCGGCGACGAGGCGGCCGCCTGCGAGCAGCAGCAGCCGGTCGCCGTACTGCGTCGCGAGCGTCAGCTCGTGCATCGCGGAGACGACCGTGATCTCGTCACGCAGCTCGGAGACGAGCTCGAGGACCTGCTGCTGCCGGCCGATGTCGAGCGACGTCGTCGGCTCGTCGAGCAGGAGAAGCGGCGCCTGCTGGGCGAAGGCGCGCGCGAGGACGGCCCGCTGCTGTTCGCCGCCGCTCAGCGTGCGCAAAGGCCGGTCTGCGAGGCCCACGAGGTCGAGGCGTGCCAGTGCGTGCGCGACGGCGGAGAGATCGCCTCCCGACTCGATGCCGAAGGTCCCCACGTACGGCGTGCGCCCGAGCAGCACGTACTCGCGCACGTGCATGTCGGGCGGAAGCAGCGGTGCCTGGGGGACGAGCGCCAGTCTCCTCGCCACCTCGCGGCGGCGAAGCGACCGCACCTCCTCGCCTTCCACCGCGATCGAGCCCTCGTAGCGGACGAGACCGCCGAGCGCCCGCAACAACGTGCTCTTGCCCGCGCCGTTCGGTCCGATCAGCGCGACCCACTCCCCGTGCGCGACCTGGAAGGACACGTCGTCCACGACGCGGCGGCCGCCGAGATCGACCGACAGGCTGTCCACCGCAAGCATCAGGCGAAGCTCCGGCTCGTCCGCAGCACGACTGCGAAGAACGGCGCGCCGAAGAACATCGTCACGACGCCGATCGGCAGCTCCGCCGGGGCCATCACGGTGCGCGCGAGGAGATCGGCGAGCACGAGGAAGCCGCCGCCGACGAAGACGGAGAGCGGCAGGATCAGCCGGTAGCTCGCGCCGAGCGAGAGGCGAATCGCGTGCGGGACGATGATCCCGACGAAACCGATGAGCCCGCTGACGGCAACGGCGGCCGCAGTGCCCGCGGTGGCGGCCGCGACGATGACGAGCCGTGTCCTGCGCACGTTGACGCCGAGGCTCGCGGCCTCCTCGTCGCCGACGCTGAGCACGTCGAGCAGCCGGCGGTGCAACAGGATCACCGCCGTGCTCACGGCGACGTACGGCGTGACGAGCGCGACGTCGTGCCACCCAGCCGTGTCGAGCCGACCGAGGATCCAGCTGTAGATCTCCTGCAGCGACTGCGAGTGCTGCTGCTGCACGAACGTCTGCAGCGCCGTGAAGAAGGAGACCATCGTGACGCCGGCGAGGATCAGCGTGGCGGGGCTTCGTCCTCCCGCCCCGCCGAGGACGTACGTGCACGCGACCGCGAGCGACGCGCCGCCGAACGCTGCCAGCGGAATGAGGTCGTACGAGGCGGCGGCGCCGTTCGCGTAGGCGATCGCGAGCGTCGCGCCGAGCCCGGCGCCGGCGGCGATGCCGAGCAGATACGGGTCGGCCAGCGGGTTCCTGAACGCACCCTGGTAGGACGCCCCCGCGATCGCGAGCATGCCGCCGACGAGAGCGCCGAGCACGACGCGCGGCGCGCGCAGCTGCCAGACGATCGCCGAGTCGACAGGCGAGAGGTGCGAGCGCACGTGCAG
>JAFAHG010000025.1 GCA_019237315.1 Actinomycetota bacterium | reverse complement strand
CTGTGCTCGCACCGGGACACAGCGTGAGCCGCGCGGAGCGCGCGCGGCGCTCCGCGCGCGAGCTTCGCGACGCGGCTGAGGCCCTCGCGGCGCAGGCCGAGCTGCAGAAGTCGCGCGCGCGTAAGAACACGCCGCCGGCCGAGAAGTAGGCCGGTTACCTGCTGCCCTCGTGCTTGCCCGAGCGCCACTCGTCGCGCGTCGGTAGTTCGCCGCGCTCGCGCGCGCGCGGCGCACACAGTCGGTGTGTGCGTGACGCCGTCTCGATCCGTCGTCCTCGGGCGCGACGAGCACGTGCTCGCTCATCGCGTGCAGGTACTCGTCGCAGAACGGACACCGGTACGTCGCCGGCTTCAAGCTTTGCGCGCGGCGGATCGACCACCAGCGCGCGGTGTCGCTCAGGTCTGGATGACGGTGAGCGTCTGCTTGCCCGACTTCGACAGCGTCGAGTAGACGGTGATCGCGCAGGAGCTCGGCTTCGCGAACGGCAGGCCGAGCTTGAGCGAGCCGGGCGCCGAGATCGACGAGATGCCGCTCTTCGGCGTCGTCGACGAGTTGTACGCATCCGCGTCGGTCGTGCCGCCCTTCGTGCACGTCATCGACCACTGGATCTTCACCTTCTGCGACGGCGTCGCCGTGATCTTCGCGGACACCGAGTTCGGCGCCTTCGCGGTCGCCGAGGCGTACGCGATCTTGCCGCCCGCACCCTTCAGCGTGACGCCGGTGCCGATGACTCCGCCCGACTTCGCGAGCGCCGAACCGGCCAGCAGAAGGGCCGCCGCGCTCACCGTCAAGAACGTCTTCCCGCTCATTCGTGCTGCCTCTCCTCGGTCTGGGTGGTCGTCCCACTGTAGCCTGGAACGAGGAAAGCCGTGGGCGTCCACGACCATTCCGGGCACCACCACCACGCGGATTCGACGGATTCGCGCAGGCTCTCCGTCGCCCTGACGCTCGTGCTCGGGCTGATGGTGGCCGAGGTCGTCGTCGGCATCGTCGCCCACTCGCTCGCGCTCCTCTCCGACGCCGCGCACATGCTGACGGACGCGGGCGCGCTCGTCCTCTCGCTCGTCGTCATCCGGCTCGTCACGCGGCCGTCGGGCGGGAACCTGACGTTCGGCCTCCGCCGGGCCGAGACGCTCTCGGCGCAGGCGAACGGCCTCACCTTGCTCGTGCTCGGCGGGCTGATCGTCTACGGCGGCGTGGAACGGCTCGTCTCGCCGCCACACCCAGGCGGGCTCGCGATGCTCGTGGTCGCCCTCGCGGGCGTCGTCGTCAACCTCGTCGCGACGTGGCAGCTCGCAGGCGCGAACCGCGCGAGCCTGAACGTCGAGGGGGCGTTCCAGCACCTCCTCACGGACCTCGCGGCGTTCGCGGTCACCGCGGTCGCGGGCGGCGTCATCCTCGCGACGGGATTCCGGCGCGCCGACGGGATCGCGGCGCTCGTCATCGCGGCGATCATGCTGCGCAGTGCATACGGGTTGCTGCGCGAGTCCGGACGCGTGCTGCTCGAGGCGGCACCCGGCGGCATGAGCGTGGACGAGATCGGTCACGCGCTCGTCTCCCATCCGCACGTCGCGAGCGTGCACGACCTGCACGTCTGGGAGATCGGGTCCGGCTTTCCGGCGCTGTCCGCGCATGTGCTCGTGCACTCCGGTGACGACTGCCACGAGATCCGGCGCGAGCTCGAGCTGATGCTGGCGCATCGGTTCGAGATCGAGCACTCGACGCTTCAGGTCGACCACGAGCGTCCGCCGCGTCTGCTCACCATCTCGCAGCGCCGGGCGCGCTGAGACCTACGATGGGGGACATGGTCGCGAGCACCTCCGTCGACACGATCGTGCTCATCTCGGCGATCGGTCCCGTCGTCGCGACGCTGATCATCGTGTTCTTCTTCTTCCGCGCGGCCCGGCGGAACGACGAGCGCGAGGCGCAGGCGGCGCGGCGCGATCCCGAATGAGCGAGCGTGCAACGATCGTCGCCGCGGCCGTCGTCGCGGGAGCGTTCGCGCTGCTCGCGTTCCTCGTCGTCCACGGAACGCTGAACGGGATCGACCAGTACGCGGTCGACCACTGGATGCGCCATCTGTCTCCGACGACGGGGAGTTCGTCTCCGATCGGGAAGGGACTGTTCGTGCCTCAGCTCGGGAGCCCGATCCAAACATTCTGCAACGTCTGGACCTATCCGGCTTCGGCAGCCCTTTCGACCGCTCTCTTGCTGGCGGTCTGTGTCTATCTCCTACGGCACGGGCGTAGGACAGTCGCATACGGATGGCTTGCACTCTGGGCCGTTGGAAACGGCGTCGAGATCGTCGGAAAACACATGCTTCGACGGCCCGTGCTCCACGTCGGTACGGTCGCTCTGCACGCCTTTGATCACTCGTTTCCGAGTGGCCACACCCTTCGGGGGCTGCTGCTTGCAGCGCTGGTCGCGACGGCATGGAGGGCCACGCGGCCGTTCGTCGCGGTCTGGGTCGCGGTTGCTCTGCCGGCGCTCGTGATCAACGCAGCACACACTCCAACGGACATCGCCGGCGGGATCCTCGTCGCGACGTTCGCGCTGCTGTCCCTCCGCGCGATCGGGCAACTCCAGGCGCAGTGATGCGCGCCGGCGCACGCGGTGTGGCCGGCGTCGCCGGCGGTGTGCTCCTCGCGCTCGGTGTCTTCGGACTCGTGCCGTCGCTGACGACGCACTACGGGAACCTCGCGTGGGGGCGCGGCTCCGGCGCCGAGCTGATCGGCATCTTCCGTGTCAGCGTCGTGCTCGACCTGATCCACGTCGCGTTGGGGCTCGGCGTGCTCGCAATCGCCCGCACACACGTGCGCGCGGTCTTTGCCCTCGCCGGGGCGGGGATCGCGTGCCTCGCGCTCGAGCTGATCGGCGCGGCGAAGGACGGAACATGGCTCGCGCTGAACGCTGCGGACGACTGGCTTCACCTCGTGCTCGGCGTCGTGCTCCTGGCGGTTGCGTATTGGACCGCCGCGCCTGAGTGAGCGACGACCTGCTCCGGCGGGTGGAAGCGGGGGAGCTCGGCGACCCGCTGCCGGTGCTCGCGTACGTCGCGGGCCGCGAGGTCGACATCCCGGAGGAGGAGCTCGCCGCGGCACAGCGCCGTGCGCTTCTCGTCCTCGCAGCGGGAGGCGCCCCGACCCGGGAGCTCGAGGTCGACGAGCCGGCCGTGAAGGCGCTCGCCGCCGAGCTCCACACAGACGCGCGGCGGCAGGCATTGCTGCGCGGGGTGGACGAGCTCGTGCGCCGGGTGCGCGACCGGCCGCGGACGCGGGATGCCGCACTCTTCCTGGCCGCCGACGCCGACCTCGCGTGGCGTCTCTTCGCCCTCGCGCTCCTCGCGGACGCGCTCGGCGCAGATTCGTAGAGATTTCGGCGATTCCTTGCCCGAAAAGGGGTGGCAACACGCCGAGAACGGTGTCATACTTGTGATTCACAAACCGGCAGGCTAAGTCGGATAAAGGGGGTTTGGCAGTGAGGCTTCGGCTCTTTCTCTGCGCGCTCGGCGCGCTCATCTCGCTCGTCGCCGTCCCGGTGGCAGGTGCTTCCTCGGTCGTGACCACGTTCACGGCGACGGGGCTCAAGCTCACGATCACCAAGGACGACGAGGCGATCCTCTCCTACCACTCCGAGGGCAAGGACGTTCACGTCCTCGCGTGGGGCGCGGTCAACGCCCTCGCGCCGACCCCGGGTGGCAAGCAGGTCGACTTCCGGTACGACTACTCGGGCGGGTACTCGAAGTACTACACCGAGGATCCCGACGCGAAGGCGGCGCTGAAGAAGCTGACCGACCTCCAGGCGCAGTTCAAGCGTGCGACGACGAATGCGGAGCGCTGGAAGCTCGG
>JAFAHG010000252.1 GCA_019237315.1 Actinomycetota bacterium | reverse complement strand
ACAGTCGGTCTACTGCGCGTCGAAGGCAGCCGTCAGCTCGATCGTGCGCTCGTTCGCGTACGCCTACGCGAAGCGCGGGATCCGGGTCAACTCCGTACTACCCGGGATCGTGGACACGCCGATGCAGGACCGCTTCCTCGCCGCCGCTGCGGCGGCACGTGGGACGACGCCCGAGAAGCTGCATGAGGCGCGGCTCTCGCTCGTGCCGCTCGGACGCACCTCGCCGCCGCGCGAGTGCGCCGAGACGATCGCCTGGCTGCTGAGCCCTGCGTCGGGGTACCTGACGGGACAGCAGATCGCCGCCGACGGCGGCCTGACGATGTACTGATGCGCGTCCTCGTCGGCGCGTTCTCGATGGAGTCGAACACGTTCGCGCCGGGCGCGACGACGCTCGACGACCTGCGTGCGCAGATGTTCGGCGTCGGGAGCGACCTGCACCGCGACTTCCTCGGCGCCGAGAGCGAGCTCGCCGGGGCCTGGTCGGTGCTCGACGCGTCGGGACACGAGATCGTGCCGTCGTTCGCGGCGTGGTCCGGGCCGGGCCGTCCGCTCGCTCCCGGCGTGCTCCCGGAGATCGTGCGGCTTGTCCTCGCACCCTGCGACGACACGATCGACGGCGCTTATCTCATGCTGCACGGCGCGTGCGTCGCGCACGACGCCGACGACCCGGAGGGCGTCATCCTCGACGCGCTACGCGAGCAGCTCGGGCCGGACAGGCCCATCGTCGTCAGCCTCGACTGCCATGCGAACCTGACGCGCCGCATGGTCGCGGCTGCCGATGCGTTCACCGCGTACCGCACGTGCCCCCACATCGACACGCGACGGACCGGCGAGCAGGCAGCGCGGATCCTCTGCGACATCCTCGCCGGCTCGATCCGACCGGTGATCGCGGTCGCGACGCGGCCGATGATCACGCCGCCCGAGCTACACGACTCGACGCGCGACCCCTTCCGGCGCCTGATGGCGCTGAACGACGAGGCCGAGGCGGACGGTCTCGTCGCCTCCGCGCTGCTGCCCGTGCAGCCGTGGGTCGACCTCCCCGAGCTCTCGTGGAAGTGCGTCGTCACCGCGGACGGCGACGCGGCCGCGGCGCAACGCGCGGCGGAGTGGATCATGGACGAGGCGTGGTCGGAGCGAGAGGTCTTCCTCGGCGGCGTGCGGCTGCCGGTCGACGACGCGCTCGCGACGGCGCTCGCGCAGGCCTCACCCTGCGTCGTCGCGGATGCGGGCGACGCGACGAACGGCGGCTCGATCGGCGACAGCACAGAGCTCCTGCGCGCGTCGTTACGCGCGGGCGCGCAGGCCGTGCTGCTCTCGATTCGTGACGCGGGCGCCGCGCAGGCGGCGACGCGCGCGGGCGAAGGCGCGACGGTCGAGCTCATGCTCGGCAGCGGCGAGCCCGGTGCGTACAACGAGCGGACGAACGTGACCGCGACCGTGAAGCGCCTCTTCGACGGCGACGTCGTCTATACGCATCCGGTGAACCGCGGCTACCGCGCCGCGACCGGACAGGCGGCGCTCGTGTCCGTAGACGGCGTCGACGCCGTCGTGCACTCGCTCAGCGTCGGCGTCATCGACCCGGCGCTCTACGAGGCGCTCGGCGCGGACCCGTCGGCGTATGCCGTCCTCCAGGCGAAGTCGCACATCAGCTTCAAGGCCGGGTTCGCGCACCTCACCGACCGGAGCGTCGTCGCGGACACCCCGGGTCCGACGACGTGCAACCTGCCGACGCTGCCCTACTCGCGCCGGCCGCGCCCGCTCTACCCGTTCGAGGACGTCGACTACTGACGCGGCCGTCGAGCTTCACCGCGGCACGGCGGGCGGCAGCTCGCCGACGGTGACCCACCCGGACCGCGCCTCGACGACGCGCCGGACCGAGTTCGCGAGCACCGCCGCCGTCCCCGACTGCGGGTTCAGGCCGGGCTGGGCGAAGAAATGGAGCTCAGCGGGCCCGCGGACGTGGATCGCGTCGCGCGGCTCGAGCCCGATCTCGGCGGGAACGAGATGGCCCGTGAAGAGCGCCTCGAACCACGGCGCACCGTTCACGAGCGCGACGTAATGCTGCCGGAACCCGGCCGTCTCCCCGGCGGCGACTGTGATCGACCGCCCGCAGAGCTCGCGCTCGGCGAACACGGGCTCGATCTCCGCGTCGATGCGCTCGATCTCGACGCCGAACCGCTCCGCGACGACACGCATCGACTGCGGGAAGCCGATGTGCCCGGTGACCGTGCCGGCGCGCTTGCCTTCCTCGAATCCCTCGCGCGTATGGCCGACGCCGATCCGGCGCAGGACGGTCTCGCCGAAGCCCGAGAGGTCGACGACGCGCTCGACGAGGAGCGACTCCACCTCGGGCGCGGCGCCGCAGACGGTCAGCACGAGCGCGTCGAAGGCGAAGCCGGGATTGAGGCCCGCACCGAGGATCGTCACCCCGCGTTCGCGTGCAAGCGCATCGAGACGGTCCGCGATCGCGGGATCGTTCGCCCACGGCTGCGCCGCCTCCTCGGCGGTCGTGATCACGTTCGACCCCGCCTCGACGGCAGTCTGGACGTCGTCCGCGACCTGCGCGAGGAACGACGTCGTCGCGATCACGACGACGTCCGCGCCCGAACGAAGTGCCGCGTCGCGTTCGTCGCGTCCGTACGGGCCGCGCACCTCGACGCCCTCACGACCGCGAAGGACGGCGGCGGTGTTGTTCGCCGCGAGTCCGTTCCCGTAGAAGCTGACCGTGATCATGCGAAGACCTCCTGAACCAGCTTGACGGCAGTCTCGACGAGGATCGACTCCGACTCCGGCGTCACCTGCGCGACCTGGCCGAAGCTCCGGTTGCCGTAGTCGGGCTCGTAGCCGCCGAGCGGGAACTCCGCCGCCGTCGGGAAGTAGGTGACGATGCCGTTCGTGTAACCGGCGTACAGCGTCGTCCGCGCGGGCGAGCGCTCCTTCACGGCAAGCCCGATCTCGGTGAAGATCTCACCGGGGCCGGTGGCGATCACGCCGTCGCCGATCCGGATCGCGGTGATCGGACCGTCGAGCTCGGTCGGCGCCGTGCCGGCGCGCACCTTCTGCTCGGTCTGCTCGGCCCAGCGCGCGTGGTAGGCGGCCGTGCGCACGCGCGCGGGACCTTCGGCGCATGCCGCCTCCACGGCGGCGTCGAACTCGGTGCGCATCCGCTGCAGCTCCTCGATCGTCGGCACCGGCTGCAGCGGGAAGACTGCGCGCTCCTCGGCGACCGCGATCGGCTGCTCCTCGGCCTCGACAGGACGGCGCCGGTAGAGCGAGATCGGCGTCACCGATCCCCAGCCCTCGCGCTCGACCTGCACCGGCCACGCGCGCTCGTCCGCGACGGCGTGCAGCGCCTCGAGCGCAAGCGCACGTCCCATGCGCACGGCTTCGTCCTCGGACTCGGTGAAGCAGACGAGCGGGAGCACGTTTCCGGCGGCGCCCTGGAAGAAGACGCACTCGCCGTCCGTCCATTCGCGCACCGCTTCGCGCAAGGCGCCCGGGTAGTCGGCCGAGTAGAGCGGGACATCCGGTCCGGTGGTCACGGTGTGGCAGCCGTAGCCGACGAGCGTCGCGATCGCGGACTCGTCCGGCCGGCGCGCCTGCAGCACCGTGACGCTGCGGTCGACGGCACCATCGGGGTTCCAGCCGAGGACGACGCGGCCGTCGCGGCGTTCGCGGCGGTTGACCGCGTCGGCGAGCGAGCCGACGCCCCACACGACGCGCGCCGGTTCGAGCCGCTCCGCCGCGTAGCGCGCGACGGCGACGATCCGCTCGTGCAGGTCGTCGACGTACGCCTCGAGCCGCGCGCTGAGTTCGGTCTCGTCGACCTGCGCGAGCGCCCGGATGAACGAGCGGCCGCCGGGCGGCGCGAGGTGGGTGTGGTTCCAGTTCAGGAGGACGTGCGAAGCCTTCGTGCCCGCTGCTTCCGCGACGCGCTCACGGAGCCTGTCGACCTCGGGCGCCTGGATGCCGAGCGTGTCGACGCCGACGAGCACGACCCGCTCGTCGCCGTCGAGCACGAGCGCCGTCGCCTCGAGCGGCAGCCCGTAGTCGCGCGCGGCCTCCGTCATGCGGACGAAGCCGATCATGGGAAACCCGAGCGGCGGCTCGATCGAGATCCGTGCCGCGCCGGCCTTCACGCGGCCACCGCCGCGGCGATCGCGTCGCCGGCCTGCGCCGTCGTCGCATTCCCGCCGACGTCGCGCGTCCGTACGCGCACCTCGTCGAGCGCCCTG
>JAFAHG010000202.1 GCA_019237315.1 Actinomycetota bacterium | reverse complement strand
GGGGCCCGGGGCTGGAAGGCCGACGTCCCGGTCTATGCCCTCGACACCCGGAAGATCCGCGGTCGCGGCTGGTCGAGCCGCCGGACATCCCGCGAGGCCGTGATCGCTTCCGTGGATGCGATGATCCACGACCTGAAGGCCGGGAACATCACGCCCGAGGCCTGAGGGCCGGGATCGTCACGCCCGGCGCCCCCGCAGTGGACGCGGGGCCGTCCCACCCCGAGACCCTCGGCGCGTTCATGGAGGAGTTGCGCATTATGGTGAAGCTGATCGGTCAGGCACCGGCGAAGGTCTTCGTGACCGGCGGGGCGGGATTCATCGGCAGCCACCTGGTCGACCGGCTCCTGGGGGCCGGTCATCGCGTTGCGGTGGTCGACAACTTTGCGACCGGGCGCGAATCCAATCTCGCGCACGCCGCGGGACACGTCACGCTCCACCGCGCCGACATCGCCGCCGACGATCTCGTACCGCTGTTCGCCGGCGCGACGACGGTCTTCCATCTGGCGGGGCTGGCGGACATCGTCCCCTCGATCGAACGGCCGGTCGAGTATTTCCGCACTAACGTCGACGGAACGATGCGCGTGATGGAAGCCGCGCGCGCCGCCGGCGTCGCGAAGGTCGTCTACGCGGCGTCGTCGTCGTGCTACGGGATCCCCGACGTCTTCCCGACCGACGAGCAAGCCGCGGTGCGGCCGCAGTATCCGTACGCGCTCACCAAGTATCTCGGCGAGCTGACCGCGCTGCACTGGGGCCAGGTCTACGGCATCCCGGTCGTCTCGCTGCGCCTGTTCAACGTCTACGGACCGCGCTCGCGCACGACCGGCGCGTACGGTGCCGTGTTCGGCGTCTTTCTCGCGCAGAAGCTCGCCGGCAAGCCGTACACGGTCGTCGGCGACGGCAAGCAAACGCGCGACTTCACGTATGTCACCGACGTCGCGGAGGCGTTCTTGGCCGCCGCCACCTCGCCGGCCGCCGGCGAGATCTTCAACGTCGGCTCGGGCGGGACGTACGCGATCAACGAGCTGGTCGCGCTGCTCGGCGGCGACGTGACGTACGTCGCGAAACGGCCGGGCGAACCCGACTGCACCTTCGCCGACGTCCGCAAGATCGAGCGCGTGCTCGGTTGGCGCGCTTGCGTCTCGTTCCGCACGGGCGTGGGCCTGATGCTCGACAACGTCGAGCTCTGGCGCGATGCTCCCGTCTGGGACCGCGAGGGGATCGAACGCGCCACCGCCGCGTGGTTCACCCACTTGGGCAAGGAGCGCGCCGTATCGTGATCGCCCTGGGACCCAAGATCGTCCCGTTCGACGAGCTCGTGCAGCTCGTCGAGGGCCTGCGCGCGCAAGGCCGGCGCGTCGTCATGTGCCACGGGGTGTTCGACCTGCTGCACGTCGGGCACATCCGTCATTTTCGCGAAGCGCGCAGCTTCGGCGACGTCTTGATCGTCACGCTGACCGAAGACAAGCACGTCAACAAAGGCCCCGGCCGGCCGGCGTTTCCCGAGGCGCTCCGCGCTGAGGCGATCGCGGCGCTCGGCGACGTCGATTACGTCGCGATCAACCGCTACCCGACCGCCGTGGAGGCGCTCGAAGCGATCAAGCCCGACGTCTACGCGAAGGGCCCCGACTACCGCGACGCCGCGCAAGACGTCACCGGGATGATCGTGCGCGAGCGTGAAGCCGTCGAGGCGGGCGGCGGCCGCATCGCGTTCACCGACGACGTCACCTTCAGCTCGTCGAACCTGCTGAACCGCTACTTCCCGGCCTACGGCGCCGACGTCGACGAATGGCTGCGCGAGTTCCGCGACCGGTTCTCCTATGACGACGTCGCGCGCGCGCTCGACGGGTTCCGCGCCGTCAAGCCGGTGGTCGTGGGTGAGGCGATCCTCGACGAGTACGTCTACGTCGACCAAATGGGGAAGTCGGCAAAAGAGCCCGTCCTTGCGATGCGCTATGGCTCGAAGGAGCTCTTCGCGGGCGGCTCGCTGGCGATCGCCAATCACCTCGCCGAGTTCTGCGACGAGGTCGAGCTCGTTACGTTCCTGGGCGACCGCGAGACGCACGAAGACTTCGCCCGCGCGCACCTGCGCCCGAACGTGCGGCCGACGTTCTTGTACAAGCACGACTCGCCGACGATCCTCAAGCGGCGTTATGTCGAGAGCTACTTGCTCTCCAAGCTCTTCGAGGTGTACCACATCAACGACGAGCCGCTCGACGACGAGCAGGACGCCGAGTTCTGCCGCCTGCTGGCCGAGCGCATCCGGTCGGCCGACGTGACGCTCGTAAGCGACTTCGGGCACGGGATGATCACCCCGCGCGGCGTCCGCGAGCTCGGCAAGCACGCGCGGTTCCTGGCCGTCAACACGCAGATCAACGCCGCCAACGTCGGCTTCCACACGATCTCCAAGTACCGCCGCGCCGACTACGTGTGCGTCCACGAGGGCGAGATTCGCCTGGATGCGCGTTCGCGGCGCGCGCAGATCGCAGACCTGGTCAGCAGCCTGCACGAGCGGCTCGACTGCGACAACGTTCTGGTGACGCGGGGTCGCAAGGGCGTGAGCTACTTCCGCCCCGACGGTCCGCCTGCGACGTGCCCGGCGTTCACCTCGACCGCGGTCGACCGCATCGGCGCGGGTGACGCGGTGCTCTCGCTCTCGTCGCTCGCCGTTGCTTCGCACCTGCCGGGTGAGATGGTCGCGTTCATCGCTAACGTCGTCGGCGCTCAGGCGGTTCAAATCGTCGGCAACCGCGAGCCGGTCAGCCGCGTCGGCACCCTCAAGTTCGTCAAAGCATTGTTGCAATGAGTACCGTTCTGATCCCCGGAGGCGCCGGGTACGTCGGCAGCCGTCTGGTCCCCAAGCTCCTCGCGGCCGGACATACCGTTCGCGTCCTCGACTTGTTCCTGTTCGGCGACCGCGTCTTCGACGGGATCGACGATCCCAAGCTCGAGCTGGTGCGCGGCGACGTGCGCGACCGCGCGACCGTCGCCCGTTCGCTGCGCGGCGTCGACAGCGTGATCCACCTTGCGTGCATCTCGAACGATCCCAGCTTCGAGCTCGACCCGGACCTGGGGAAGTCGATCAACTACGACTGCTTCGGACCGATGGTCGACC
>JAFAHG010000210.1 GCA_019237315.1 Actinomycetota bacterium | reverse complement strand
ATCCTCGAGCAACTGCGGATCCCGTTCGACGTCGTCGCGCCGGAGTGGGAGGAGACCGCGGACCCGGTCGAGAACGCGGACGGGAAGGCGCGCTCCGTGCTCGACCGGGCCCAAGGGCGTCCGGTCCTCGGTTGCGACACCGAGGTGATCTGCGGCGGGCGCGTCTACGGAAAGCCGGCCGATGCGGCCGATGCCGAGGAGATGCTGGAGAGTCTCGGCGGCAAGACACACGAGGTCGTCTCGGGACTCGCGCTCCTCACTCCCGCGTGGGAGGAGCTGCATAGGGAGGTGACGCGCGTGAGCTTCCGGCCGCTGACAGCGCGCGACCTCGCGCACTACGTCGCGAGCAGGGAGTGGGAGGGCCGCGCCGGCGCGTACGCGATCCAGGGTCTCGGGGCCGGCCTCGTGGAGCGCATCGAGGGTGACTACCTCAACGTCGTCGGCTTGCCTGTGGCGCTCCTCGTCCGCGTGCTCGCTGCGCGCTTCCCCGGCGTGTACGGCGTCGGCTGACCGGCATTAAAGGATCACGCGCGCGCGAAACCCCCGCCCTGGGTGGGGAAGCCGTCCCGCCGCCCTCGGCGTCGACGATACCCGTCGAACGCGCACGAGACCGTGACGGCTTCGTGCCGATTGCGTGACTTCTCGTCCACAGCTGCGCTGTGCGCTCAGACCGCGAGCAGCGCGACGCCCGCGAACACGAGGAGCGAGCCCGTCAGTCTCGTGCGCGACACGTGCTCCGACAGCAGCCGTCCTGCGAGCAGCGTTGCGAACACGATCGACGCGGAACGCACCGCGAGGACTGGCGCCGCTGCGCCGCGTCGCAACGCGAGCAGACCGAGCGCGAACGACAGCAACATCGCGACCGAACCCAGCACGACGCTCGCGCTCAGCTCTCGTCGCATCGCGTGCCAACCCACGAGTGGGGGATAGACGAGACACGGCCCCGCGAGCACGAGCACGAAGTACGGCAGCGCGCCCGCGCGGTGAATTCCCGCGCGGTCGACGAGCGTGTACGCGGCGATCGAGGCTGCGATGACCGAAACGAGAAGCAACGCACGTGCGTCACCCGGACCGCGCGGCCCGCGCACCAGGACGACGCCGACCGCGACCACGACCACACCCGCCACCTCCCACGCCGACGGCCGGTGTCCGAGTAGCAGCACCGCCGCGGCGAGCGTCAGCACGGGAGCGAGTCCCCGCGTCAACGGGTACACGAGCGAGAGATCCGTCAGCCGGTAGCCGTACGAGAGCGCGACGACGTACACGGCCTCGAGCAGCGTCGAGGCGAGCGCATACGGCCACACCGACGGCCGCGCCGCCCACCATGCGAGCGCGAACGGCAACGCCATCGCGACGGACAGCACGAACATCACCACCGTCGCTGCCTGGACGTCCCGCGCCCGCGCGAGGAGGAGGTTCCAGGCCGCGTGCAGAACCGCGGAACCGAGCGCGAGAGCTAGCGCGGCAACGGGCACGGTAGAGTGACTCGCAGGCCGGTCGACACATGGGCATCTTCAACTACCTCACCGGGTTCGGCGGGCGCGACATGGCGGTCGACCTCGGCACGGCGAACACCCTCGTGTACGTGCGTGGACGGGGCATCGTGCTCTCGGAGCCGTCGGTCGTCGCGATCGACCAGGCGACGGGCGACGTCCACGCCGTCGGGCTCGAGGCGAAGCGCATGCTCGGCCGCACGCCCGGAACGATCAGCGCCATCCGCCCGCTGAAGGACGGCGTCATCGCCGACTTCGACGTCACCGAGCAGATGCTCAGGCACTTCATCCAGAAGGTGCACCAGCATCGCTTCGCGCATCCGCGCGTCGTCGTGTGCGTTCCGTCCGGCGTCACCGGCGTCGAGAAGCGCGCGGTCGAAGAAGCGACGCTCTCCGCTGGTGCGCGTCAGGCCTATCTCATCGAGGAACCGATGGCGGCCGCGATCGGCGCGGGTCTTCCGGTTGCAGAGCCGACGGGGAACATGATCGTCGACATCGGCGGCGGCACCACCGAAGTCGCCGTCATCTCGCTCGGCGGCATCGTCGTCTCGCAGTCGCTCCGCGTCGGCGGCGACGAGATGGACGAGGCGATCATCAACCACATCAAGCGCGAGTACAAGCTGCTCATCGGTCAGCAGACGGCGGAGGAGATCAAGCTCGAGGTCGGGAGCGCGTTCCCGCTGAAGGAAGAGGTGCAAGCCGAGGTCCGCGGACGCGACATGCTCACGGGCCTGCCGAAGACCGTCATCCTCTCGAGCGAGGAGGTCAGGCACGCGCTCGAAGAGCCGGTGATGCAGATCATCGA
>JAFAHG010000201.1 GCA_019237315.1 Actinomycetota bacterium | reverse complement strand
ACGGTCTACCGCCCGCCGTACGGGGTGTTCAGCCTCCCCGCGCTCGACCACGTGCGCGAGCGCGGGCTCCGGCCCCTGCTCTGGAGCAAATGGGGGAAGGACTGGCAGCGGCGCGCGACCGGCGCGTCGATCGCCGCCCGCGCGACGTCAGGTTTCGGCTCGGGCGACGTCGTCCTGCTGCACGACGCCGACCACTACAGCGTCGACGGTTCGTGGCGGAACACGGTCGCCGCCCTGCCGGCGATCTTTCAGGCGGTGACGGCCTGCGGCGCCGAGCTCTGTTCGGTCAGCCAGGCGACGTAGCGCGCGGCGCCGTCGCGGAAGCTCGTCGTCGGCCGCCAGCCGAGCTCCCGCGCAGCGCGCTCGCCGGAGATCGCTGCACCCTGGATGTCTCCGGCCCTTCCCTCGACGTGCACCACGGGAACGTCGGCGACGAGCTCGCGTACGAGGTCGGCGATCTCGCGCACGGTGACGCTCTCGTCGCCGACGAGGTTGTAGGTGCGGTTCGCCGCACCGTCCGCGAGCGCGGCGACGCAGCCGTCCGCGAGATCCTCCACGTAGACGAACCGCCGCGATTGCTTGCCGTCGCCGGCGATCGTGATCGCGCTTCCCTCCAATGCGCGCGCGACGAAGGCCGCGAGCACCGTCGCCGGCCGAGCCCGCGGGCCGTACGGGATGCCGAAGCGCAAGATCGTGTGCTCGACGCCGAACGTTGCGCAGTAGTGCTCGCCTGCGAGCTTCGTCGCGGTGTAGAGGTGCTTCGGCGTCGGAAGCGCCGCGTCCTCGTCGAGCACTTCGCCCGGGTTTCCGTCGCCGTAGACCCAGATCGTGCTGCCGTAGACGACACGCGGCGTCCCGAGCTCGCGTGCGACGTCGAGTACGGTCGCGGTGCCGTGCGTGTTGACGAGCTCGGCCTGCGCGGGATCGGCGGCGACGTGGTTCACGTCGGCAACCGCGGCGAGGTGGATTACCGCGTCGCAGCCGTCGAACGCGCGACGAAGCCCGTCGCGGTCGAGCAGGTCCGCGATGACGGTGTCGTACGTCGCGTACGGAGAGGGACGGAGATCGACGTTGCGCGGCTCGTGGCCGTGCGCATGCAGGCGGTCGAGGACGTGCGAGCCGATGAATCCCGACCCGCCGGTGACGGCGACGCGCAAGGTCAGCTCTCGGTCGGCCGGTAGTACAGCGGAACGCACCAGTGGTGCTCCGCGATCCAGTCGGTGTTCGGCAGGTCGACGTCGTGGCCGAGGATTCGGTGGCACGGCTGGTCGTACACCTTCCCCGTCGAGCGCTCGATCGGGTCGAACACGATGTACTTGTAGTGCCCCGACGTCATTCCGTCGGGAAGAACGACGCGGTTCGGATAGACGGGGTCGAGCTGCTCGCGCGCCTGGGCGTTCTTCCACGCGACGATCTCGTCGAGGCGTTCCGTCTGCACGATGCCGATCGCAGACGTGAACTCCGGCATGCGGAAGTTGAGACCGGGGACGGCGTAGTCCGGCTTGCCGTAGTTGCGGTAGGTCTGCGCGAACTCGACGAGCTCCGGATGGCGCGAGACGACCATCCCACCCTCGCCCGTCGAGATCGTCTTCGTCGCGGTGAACGACCACACGCCGGCGTCGCCCCACGTGCCGGCGCGCCGCTCGTTCCACTCGGCGCCGTGCGCATGCGCGCAGTCCTCGATCAGGAAGATCCCGTTGTCGCGGCAGTACGCGGTGATCTGCTCGACCTCGAAAGCGATGTGCCCGCCGATGTGGACGAGGAACGCGGCGCGCGGCTTGTGCTGCTCCGCCTTCGCCTGGAAGTCCGCGAACGACATGCAGAGGTCGTCGCGGTTGCAGTCCACGAACTCGACCTTGCCGCCGAGGTGCAGGACGCTGAGGGGCACCGCCATGAAGGTATTCGACGGGCAGAGCACCGTCTCGCCGCGTACGCCGACGAACTCGAGCACCGCGAGTGCCGCACCCGACCAGTTCGAGAACGCGACCGACGGCAGTCCGTTCCAGCGTTCCCACGCGGCTTCGAACTCGCGCGTGAGCTCGCCTTCGGACCAGCGGTCGTCGTCGAAGATCCTGTCCCAGAGCTCGTGCAGCCGCGCGCGGTCGCGATGGTCGAAACCGATCGCGAAGCGCGCGATGTCTGCAACGGCGCGGTCGAGCACCATGCCGACAACCCTACTCGGTACGCTGGCCCGTGGTCGCAGCAGCCATCGGACACGACGTCTGGCGCGCGCTGTCGCTTGCGCTCGGAATGACGTGGGAGATCCTCTGGGCGCTCGTTCTCGGCTTCCTGCTGTCGTCGCTCGTCCAGGCACTCGTTGCGAAACACACGATCAGGCGCCTGCTACCGGACGACTCGCCGCGCACGCTCGCCGTTGCCACGGGCCTCGGCGTCGCGTCCTCGTCGTGCTCGTACGCAGCAGTCGCGCTCGCGCGCTCGCTGTTCCGCAAGGGCGCCGACTTCACGGCCGCGATCGCGTTCGAGATCGCCTCGACCAACCTCGTCGTCGAGCTCGGGATCGTGATGGCGATCGTGCTCGGCTGGCAGTTCACGCTCGGCGAGTTCGTGGGCGGCCCGCTGATGATCGCGGTGCTCGCGCTGCTCTTCCGTGCGTTTCTGACGCGTCGGCTCGTCGACGACGCGCGCCGCGAGGCAGAGCGCGGCCGCCTCGGCTCGATGGAGGGCCACGCCGAGATGCGCATGACCGCGGTCTCGCACGTGTACGTCATGGAGTGGGCCGCGATCCTGCGCGACATCGTCGTCGGGCTCCTCGTCGCCGGTGCGCTCGCCGCGTGGGTTCCGGGATCGTGGTGGCGCACGCTCTTCCTGACCGGGCACCCGGCGGCGGCGAAGGTGTGGGGGCCGTTCGTCGGGCCCGTCGCCGCGATGCTCTCGTTCGTCTGCTCGGTCGGGAACGTCCCGCTCGCAGCCGTGCTCTGGAACGGCGGCGCGACCTTCGGCGGCGTGATCGCCTTCGTCTTCGCCGACCTGATCATCCTCCCGATTCTCGACATCTACCGCCGCTACTACGGGTGGCGCATGGCCGCCTTCCTGCTCGGGTCGCTGTACACCGCGATGGTGGCCGCAGGCCTCGTCGTGGGCTACGCGTTCGCCGCGCTCGGGCTCGTGCCCGGGTCGCGCCACGCGAAGGTCGAGACGGCCTCGGCCGTCTTCGGATGGAACGCGACGAGCATCCTCGACGCCGTCGCGCTCGCCGTTTCGGCCGTGCTCGTCTGGCGGTTCTTCGCGACGGGCGGCGGCCCA